>JBGOUW010000327.1:0-5829 GCA_041477755.1 Binatia bacterium | reverse complement strand
TGCGCACGTTGTGACCGCCGACTGCTGAACGTGTCGGGCAGCCAGGGACGGCTGCCGCCACCAGTATGAATGGCGAACGTTCTGGTGGGGGCAGGCCTCCGTGCCTGCCCGAATTGGCTCTGCACAAGAAGGCCCTCGATACGATCGCTTCGCGATCTACTCGGGCAAAACGGATTTGGAGAGATAGCGAAGAAGGAACCGCTTCCCCGAGTAGCCGCACTGAGTAGAAGCTGAAGGCTTCGTATCGAAGGGTGGCGTATCGAGGGGTTCCTTCTGGCCGACGCAAAGCGAGGCTGGCGCCAGCCGCCATCCTCACGAGGCCTTGAGCGGCTCGCCCTTGGCGTTTTTCTCGCGCAGCAACTCGATCAGCCTCGGGGTACCGCTGGTGGTGATGATTTCCTGGAACTGCGAGCGGAAGTTCGCCACCAGACTCACGCCTTCAATGATCACATCAATGATGCGCCACTCGCCGTCGGAGTCTTTGCGTAAGCGGTAGTCGACCAGCACCTCGGCGGCGTTGGGCCGAAGGATCTTCGTCTTCACCGTCCAGTCGTCGCGCGCCTCGGCGCGATCGCCGGTGACAACGGCGCGCTCGTTGTTGTAGCTTTCGACGTTCTTGCCGTACGTGACCGTGAGATGACGCTTGAACTCCTCCATGAACTCTTTTTGCTGGGCGGGCGACAAGTCGCGCCAGTTGCGCGCCAGCACTAGCTTGGAGATGGTCTCGAAGTTGAACTGGACGTAAGCGATCTCCTCGATGCGCTTGCGTTTCTGCTCTGCGGTCAACCCCTTCTCCGCCAGCACGGCGGTGACCGAGTCGACCAGGTGCTGCACCACCACCGGCGGCGTGTCGGCGGCGCGCGATGCGGCGGCGCACATCACGGCCGCCAGCATCAGCAGCAGCCCCTGCCGCATGGTGAACGCTGGGTTGAACGCGACGCGGTGGTGTCGTTCGGCTCTTGCCTCGTAGCGCACGGCTCAATTCCCTCCGTTGGTGTCGACGCTGTACAAATCTTCTTGCTCTTGTTGCGACATGCCGGCGCGGTCGTTGATCAGTTCGTCGCGATGCTGGCTGTAGGCGTTGCGCACCGCCACGTAGTAGTCAACCGATGCCTCTCTGACTTCGCTGACTTCCTTCAGCACCTGGGCGCGGCCGTTCACGGTGCTCACCACTCGCGCCCCACCGCTGTAGTAGAACGGAATGAACCACGGATAAACCGCGGCCGCCGAATCGCCCGCCAGACCGACGGTGTCGCGAATGTTCGACGGACCCCACAACGGCAGCATGAGAAACGGCCCGGCGGGCACGCCCCAGTAGCCGAGGGTTTGGCCGAAGTCCTCATCGTGTTGTTCCAGCCCCCAATCGCTCGCTGGATCAAAAAGGCCGACGAGACCCACCGTCGTGTTGACCGTGAATCGCCCGACGTCAGAAGCGGTGGGCACGAACTTGGCCTGCAGCAAGTCATTGACCGCTACGATCGGAAAACGCAGGTTCTGAAAAAAGTTCGTCAGGCACTGCTGCACTCGTTTCGGGGTGATCGCGTCGTAGCCTTTCGCCACCGGCTCCAGCACGTACATGTCGACGTGATCGTTGAACCAGAAGATTGCGCGATTGAATGGCTCAATTGGATCGTGGTCGGACGAGGCGGCGGCGGACGACGGGTTGGACGCGGCGAACGCGGCAGGTACGCACACCGTCCCGACCACGAGCGGCATGGCAAACAGGACTCGCAGGATTCGGCTGAGGGTCTCGATTGTGCGCATGGGCGGCGTCATCCTTACTCCGGCTTCTGTACGTCCGTGCTGTGAATCAGTTTGCCGATCAGGCGTTCGAGGATAACCGCCGACTCGGTCATGGTGATCTCGTCACCCGGCTGCAGGTAGCGCTCTTCGCCACCGAGTTGCAACGAGATGTAGCGATCGCCCAGCAAGCCCGCGGTGACGATCGAGGCCGACGTGTCGACCGGCAATTTGAGGGTGCTCTCGAGGTTCAGCTTGGCGCGCGCACGGAAGTTGGTATCGAGCGCAATCGAGTCGACTTGGCCGACGCGGACGCCGGCGATGACGACGGGGGCGCGCACCTTGAGGCCGCCGGTCTGATCGAAGGCGGCGAACAACGTCAGCCCGCCGTCACTGCGAAACGTGTAGCCGCCGACGTTCATCGACAGGTACGCCATTGCGCCGAGACCAGCGACCACGAACAAGCCAACGATGAAGTCCCGAGTGGGCGAACGGCTCATTACACTCCCCACAACGCCGTGATGAAGTAGTCGAAGATCAGCACCGACACCGATCCGATCACCACGGTCGAAGTCGTCGCCGAGCTGACCCCGGCCGAAGTCGGCGCGCAGGTGTAGCCGCGATAGGTGGCGATCAATCCCACTAGCACGCCGAACACCAGCGCCTTGAGCAGACTGCCGGCGACATCATCGTAGTAGTCGACCGCCGACTGCAAGCTCGCGATGTAGGTGCCACCATCTACTCCCATCAGGTTCACGCCGACGAAATACCCGCCTGCCAGCCCGAACACAATGAAGAGCGCCGACAGCAGCGGCATCACGCAGATCATCGCCATCGTTTTCGGCATCACCACCAGATGGATCGGGTTGACCGACATCATGCGCAGCCCGTCGAGCTGCTCGGTGGCCACCATGGTACCGATCTCGGCGGTGGTGGCCGAGCCGGCGCGGCCGGTGGTCAACAAGGCGGTGAGCACCGGGCCGAGCTCGCGAATCAGACTCAATCCGACCACTGCGCCGAGTGAGTTCTCCGCGCCAAACCGGACCAGGGTGTTGTAGCCTTGCAACCCGAGCACCATGCCGACGGCCAGCCCGCACACGCAGATGATCACCAGCGACAGGACTCCGAGGTTGAACAACTCCGCTACGAACACCCGCACGCGCACCGGTGGCGTGACCAGCGCGCGCACGATTTGGCCAGTGAAGATAGTGAGCTTGCCGAGGTGGTCGATGAAGCGCAGCACCGCGTAGCCGAGGTCGCGCACGACGCCGATCATGGAGCGGCTCCCTCGTGCATCGCGCCCGGCGTTTCGGGCCGCGGCTCTTCTTCACGCTCTTCGTTGAGAAAGCCGGCGACGCGCGGGTCGGCGCTGCGCTGCAGTTCGGCGGGCGAGCCGGCCACCGGTCCCTCGGGCAGCAGCAGCACCACTTGATCGGCCATCCGCATCGTCGAAGGGATGTGATGCGAAGACACCAACATCGTGATGTGCCGCTCGCGGTTGATGCGATGCAGCAGGGCCTCGATGCGTTTCACCGAAATCGGGTCAAGGCCGGAGAACGGCTCGTCGACCAGCAGGATTTCAGGATGAGTGATAATGGCGCGCGCCAACGCCGCGCGCTTGATCATGCCGCCGGAGAGTTGTCCGGGCAGAAGGTCGTCGACGCCCGACAACCCGACCGCGGCGAGGTTGGCGTGAACCTCCGCCACGATCTCCGCTTCGCCCATGCGCGTATGCTCGCGCAACGGAAAGGCCAGGTTATCGAAGATCGTGAGCGAGTCGAGCAACGCGCCGCCCTGGAACATCATGCCGAGCTTGGCGCGCACGACGTACATCTGGGTTTCGGAGAGCTGACTGATGTCGTGGCCCGCCACCACGATGCACCCGCGCTGCGGGTGCACGAGACCGCCGATCAGCCGCAGCACGGTGGTCTTGCCCGAGCCGCTCCCGCCGAGGATCACCGAGATCTTGCCGCGCGGGAATTGGCACGACAGGCCGCGCAGCACGGCACGATCGTCGAACGCCATGTCGACGCCGGTGAACGTGACGTGGGCGTCCTCTTCCGCGCCGCGATTCATGAGGTCAGAGGATTCATGAGGTCAGAGACAGTTGGACGAGTTGGCTTCTAACGACGAGTCCGGCGGACCGCAAGGTGCGCGACGCCGGAACCAAAAGCGAGCCACGACCGCTAGCGCCGCGCACGTCGGCGAGCGCGCGCCTTCTTGCTTGTCCCGCGCACGGTCAACACCGGACACGCGGCGCTGCGCACGACGCGCTCGGCCACGCTGCCCAGCAGCACGTGCGACAAGCCGCTGCGCCCGTGCGTCGCCATCACGATCAGATCCGCCTTCAGGCGCTTGGCGGTGTCGACAATGATTTGGTACGCGGTGCCGGTCTGCAGGATCGTGCGGGCCACGATCCGGCGCTTCTTCAAGTCGGCAGCCAGGTGCGCCAACTGTTCGCGGCCAATGCGCCGCTGCTCATCGATCATCACGTTCAACCCCACCACCGGCCCATAGAGGTCGGCGGGCGTCGCGTAGTAGACCGGCTCGACGACGAAGACCACGATGAACTCGGCCTTGAACGACTTGCCAAATTCGATGGCATAGTCGAGCGCTTGCAGCGACGTGTCGGAAAAGTCCACCGGCACCAGAATGCGTTTGAGCGTCATAGGCAGCGCCTCCACAAAGTGTGCGGCAGATACACCGAGGTGCCCGACGGCGCAAGCGAGTCCGTGCGCACGCCTTTGACTTTTCCCGCTCGATTCTCTCTTGTGCGCGCGGCAGGATGCTCCCATGGCGATCGGTGATCAACGAGACTTCGAGCACACGCGCGCGCAATTGGCCGCGTGGCTGGCGCGCCAGTTACCGGCGGCGCATGACCTGGCCGTGTCGGACTTGCACGCACCGGGGATGGGCTTTTCGAACGAGACGCTGTTGTTCGATCTCACCTATCGCGACGGCAGCGCCGAGCGCCGCGAGCCGTTGGTGGTGCGCTTCAAGCCGGCGACGCAGATCTTTCCGGAATACGATCTTGGCTTGCAGTATCGCGTCATGCAGTTGCTGGCGCCGACCAACGTGCCGGTGCCCCGCATGCGTTGGCAGGAGCCCGACCCGGTTGTGCTCGGCAGCAGTTTCTACATGATGGACCGCATCACCGGCATGGTGCCACCGGATCAACCGAGCTACCACGCGGCCGATGTCTGTACCGAGCTCACCCCCGCGCAGCGCGCGACGCTGTGGTGGGACGGCCTCGAAGTCATGACCCGCATCCACCGGCTCGACTGGGGCGCCGCCGGCTTCGGCTTCCTCGACGCGCCGCGGTGGGGCCGCACGCCGCTCGCGCAGCAACTCGGCTACTATGACCACTACCTCAACTGGGCGACCAATGGCGCCGCCCATCCCACCTGTGATCCCGCGCTCGCCTGGCTCCGCGACCATCAGCCCAGCCACGAGCCGGTGAGCCTGTGTTGGGGCGACTCGCGCATCGGCAACATGCTGTTCGACAATTGTAGCTGCGTCGCCGTCCTCGATTGGGAGATGGTGACGCTCGGCAATCCCGAACAAGACCTGGCGTGGTGGCTCTTCCTCGATTGGCACCACAGCGCCGGCCTCGGCATCGAGCGCCTGGAAGGATTTCCGACCCGCGAGGAAACCATCGCACGCTACGAAGCGCTGATGCAGCGCCCCGTCGAGCACGCGTCCTACTACGAAGTGTTCGCGGCGTTCCGTTTCGCCGTGATCATGATCCGCGTCGCGCATCTGACCGCGGCCGCGGGATTGTCGACCGATCCGAACTTCGCCGTCAACAACATCCCGAGCTGTCGCTTGGCCCACTTGCTCGGGCTGCCCATCCCCGCGTGAGGTCTCGCCGTGCAACGCGTCATCGAACTCGAGGGCTGCCTCAACTTTCGCGATCTGGGCGGCTACCCGACGTTAGACGGTCGCACCGTTCGCTGGCGCCAATTGTTCCGCAGCGATGCGTTGCACCTGCTCAGCGCGGTCGACATCGCTCGCCTCCGCGACGAGCTGCGCATCGGCGACGTGATCGATCTGCGCTCCAGTGCGGAAATCCGCAGCGATGGTCGCGGC
>JBGOUW010000169.1:0-9216 GCA_041477755.1 Binatia bacterium | reverse complement strand
GAAGGTCGAATAGAGGAGCACCGGGTCGATGACCAGCGGTTGCGAGCGGTCGTAGTCGCCGATGGCGAAGGCGACATGGTTGCCGTCGCGCAGCGCGTAACGGCCCTCGACGCCGCGGCGGGCACCGTCCATCTCCTGATAGATCAGAGGAGACGACATACGCACCTCGCCGCCGGGGAGGTGGAGGACGAGAGCCCCGTCGGCATCGACCGCCATCTGGTCAGCACCGAGGAAGGTCAGAATGATCGATCCGGGGTCAGCCCCGGGCGCGACGACAAAGTCGTGCTCGAGCTGGCGCTGGTTGCCGTAGTAGATCAGCTCGACCCCCGGATAGACCTCCTGGTAGCGCACCTTGGCATAAGAGGGAACGTTGGTGCGCCACTGCGCCGGATCGCTGCCCAGCAGGTAGTTCACCTTGCCGGGCAGCTCCGCCAGGCCCGCCACCCGCGGCTGGGGATTGGCGCCGACGAGCTGCATGCGCAGCACGTCCCCATCGCTGGCCTTGTATTCTCCATCTGAGCCGCCTGAGCCGCTCGTCCCCCCGGCGGGCTTAAGCAGGGCCAGCACCGCCTCGTTGGCGGTCAGAAAGAGTGCGTAGCCGCGGCCCCGCGCCAGGAAGCTGACTTGGGCATCGGTCTGGCCCTGGTTGGCCTCGAAGCTGAGCGGCAATTTACCGTAGGCTTCCATGACTGAGGTTCGGCCGCCCGGCTCGGGCTGGGCCATCGCCCCCGAGGGTGCCGGCCAGGACGGAATGTGAACGAGGGCGGCCAGGATGAGGGCTGTCACCCTCGCGAAAGCGACCAGGGGCTTGCGCATGTAACAACGATCGCTCGTTGCGCGCGATCCGCACGTCAAGACCCGCGGCTGCGCGACATTACGATGTCCGTTGTTTCCATGTTGGCCGTACGTCATGGCGCCCTCCGAATCCGTCTGCGCGCCGAAGCTGCTGGCCTGGCGCGAATCGTATACGGCGCTACTGATACGCCAACTCAACCGCCGCCGCTTGAGGGATTGGTGAGGATTTGGTGAGGAAAACGTGGGCGTATATGGTAAAAAGTCAGATGGAAGAGGGAGCGTTCGGTGATCCACGCCTTCGCGGACTTTGAGTTAGACGCTGACCTGTATCAGCTCCGGCGCGGCGGCCAGCCGGTCAAGCTGGAGCCCAAGGTCTTCAACGTCCTCGCCCATCTGATCACCCACCGCGACCGCCTGGTTACAAAGCAGGAGTTGTTCGAGCGACTGTGGCCCGGCGAATTCGTCAGCGATTCAGCGTTAACCTACTGTATCAAGGCCGCGCGCAAGGCAGTTGGCGACGACGGTGCGGCGCAGCGCGTGATCGCTACCGTTCATCGCCGCGGCTACCGTTTTGTCGCGCCCGTCAGCGAGCACACCTCGCCAACCGACCCGTCGATCTCATCACGGTCCAGCGAACGCTCATCACCGTCCAGCGAACGGGTCGCACCTGCCGCCCCGGCCGAAAGCCCGTTCATCGGCCGGGCGCCGGTGATGGCCACATTGCTGCGCGCCATGGCAACCGCTGCCGGCGGTCGCGGCCAACTCGTCATGCTGGCCGGCGAGCCGGGCATCGGAAAGACGCGCACAGCAGACGAGCTAGCCCACCTGGCTCGCACGCGGGACATGCGCGTTCTGATAGGCCGCTGTTACGAGGGCGAGGGGGCACCACCGTTCTGGCCATGGGCCCAGATTTTACGGACTCACCTCCGCCAGGTGGAGCCCGCAACGTTGCCGACCGTCCTCGGCCACATCGCGGGAGACCTCGCGCAGCTGGTGCCGGAACTCGCCGAGCGCCTGCCCGGACTGGATCCCAAGTCGCCGCGCGACGACTCGGCGCACGCTCGCTTTCAACTGTTCGAAAGTGTGAATAGCTTTCTGGCCGCGGCCAGTCGCGGCCAACCTCTGGCGCTCATCCTCGACGACCTCCATTGGGCCGACAAGCCGTCGCTGCTCCTGCTGCAGTTCATCGCACGAGCGATCTCTGACGCCCGCGTGCTGATCCTGGCAACCTACCGCGATACCGACGTGCGGCCGCAGCATCCGCTCGCCCATGCCTTGGGCGATCTGGTCCGCGCGCCGAACAGTCTGCGCATCCAGCTCGACGGCTTGGAAGTCGACGACATCGCCTGTTTCCTCGAGCAGGCGCTCGGTCGCAAACCGCCGGTGTCCCTCGTCACCGCCGTCCATCAAGAGACCGAAGGCAACCCGTTCTTCGTCACCGAGGTGGTCCGCCTCCTGGCCCGCAACGGACACCTCGATCGACTCGCAACCGACGCGATCACACTCGCTGTGCCGCCAACCGTACGGGAAGCCATTACGCGACGCCTGGCGCAGCTTTCCACCGAGTGCAATCGCCTATTGATGGCGGCCTCGGTCATTGGCCGCCAGTTCGAGATCGCTACGTTGAGCCAGGCCTTGCAGCTGCGCCCGTCTCGCACGAAGGAATCAGCAGAACCGCGCACGGCGGTGTTGGATCTCCTCGATGAAGCGCGGGCGGCACGCATCATCGATGCGGTTGCACAGCCGGTCGGAGGCTACCGGTTTGTGCACGCCCTCATTCGCGAGACGCTCTATGAAACGCTGAGCACAGCCGACCGAGTCAGCCTCCACCGTCGCGTCGGCGAATCGCTGGAACTGACCCACGACCGGGAGCGCGGCAGCCACCTGACCGAGTTGGCGCATCACTTTGCGCAGGCCGCCATGGGCGGCGATGTGCGCAAAGGCGTGACCTATTCCATCCGTGCGGCTGAGCACGCGGCCAGCCAGTTGGCCTACGAGGAGGCGGCCACTCAGTATGAGCGCGCCTTGCAGCTCAGCGCGCTGGATGACGAAGTCAGCGGGCAGCGCGGTGAGCTCTTGCTCGCGCTTGGTCACCACCAATGGCGCGCCGGGGACTTCTCCCGTGCTCGCGCAACCTTCCACGCCGCCGCCGTTGCAGCGCGCGCCGATCGCGCGCCCGAGCGCTTTGCGCGCGCCGCGCTCGGCTACGGTGGTGGCTTCCGCGGCTTCACGCTCGGTGTGGTCGATCCGGTTCTGAGCGATCTCTTGGAGGAGGCGCTGACGCTGCTGCCGGACTGCGACAGTGCTTTACGGGCCCAAGTCACAGCACGTCAGGCGGTGGCGCTGTACGACATTCCCAACTCGCTGCCCCAGCGCGACGCGCTCAGCCGTGCCGCGGTGCAAATGGCTCAGCGGATGGGAGATACGGCGGCCCACCTCGGCGCGCTCAGCTGCCGTCACTGGGCAATCTGGGGACCGGACAATCTCGACGATCGCGACGCGGTGGCCAATGCGATGGTGACACTCGCGGAGCGAGTGGGCGACCAAGAGATGGCCCTGCAGGCCCATCGCTTCCGCCTCATCGACGCCCTGGAGATTGGTGACATCGACGGCGTGCGTACCGATCTCGCGGCCTGCGAGGCGATCACGACACGGCTTCGGCAGCCTTACTACATGTGGTACGTTCTCGCCTTTCGGGCGTTGCAAGCCTTTCTGGCTGGACGCTTCAGCGACAGCGAGCGCTTCTCGCAAGAAGCCTTGGCCGCTGGTCAACGCGCTGAGAGCCGGAATGTCAGTCAGATGTATGGCGCACAAATCCTCGCGTTGCGGCGCGAGCAAGGCCGCATCGCCGAGGTCGAGCCGATGCTACAGGGGCTCGTCGCCCAGTTTCCGACCGTGCCCTCGTGGCGCTGCGGCTTGGCGTATGTGTTGAGCGAGCTCGGTCGACTGGAGGAGGCCCGCGCCCAGTTTGAAGTGGTCGCCGCCGACAACTTCGGCGCGATCCCACGCGATACGTTCTGGCTGGTCGCGATGAACGGGGTGAGCGATGTGTGCGTGGCGCTCGCCGACCGCGAGCGCGCAGTCGTCTTGTATCGCCTGCTGTTGCCGTACGAAGGGCGCAACGCCGTGAACGTCGTCGGCACGTGCGTGAGCTCGGTGGCGCGGAATCTTGGTTGCCTCGGGGCCTTGGCCGGCCGGCTCGGCGATGCGCGCCGGCATTTCGAAACGGCGATGGCGATGGAGACACGGCTTGGCGCTCTGCCGCTGCTGGCACATACTCGCCACGACTACGGGAACGTATTGCTACGTCAGGGCGTCGCCGCCGATCGCGAGAAGGCCCGCCAACTGCTCGCCGCCGCCGTGCACGACTTCGAGCAACTCGGCATGCACAGCTTTGCTCGGCGCGCCGGTCAACTATTGGCGCACGCCCAGCGACAAACCACTTCCACCGCCGCGAGTCGCACCAAGGTCACCGCGCTGCGGCGGCGCTGACCCTGTGACGGCCCCTCAGCCCCCGGTTCACGGTGCGGTGCGTGTCGCTGGGAAACCTGCGCCGCGACGCCGGTCGGAAGGACCATCCAATGCCAGACCCGCGACCAAGAAGAGCTTCCCTATGCGATCGATAGCCAGCTCTGCATCCGCGATGCGACGCGTCCTGTTACTAATATCGCCTACGGCGTAAAGACCAAGCTGAGGCCATCGAGGTCGATCATTCTGTGGTGAACGATCTTCACCCGCGCTCGTCGGCGTCGAACAGGACGAGCTGATGCGTGCGGCCTTCGTCGGTGACGGGCACCGGATAGCGTCCGGTGAAACACGCGGCGCAGAAGCCGTTGCTGTCGCCCTCCTTGAGGAAGGCGTACATGCCGCGCTCGGTGAGGTAGCCGAGACTGTCGGCACCGACGAACTGGCGGATGCCTTCGATCGGATTGTTGTGCGCGATTAATTCCTCGGTGCTGGGCGTGTCGACGCCGTAGAAACACGAGCCGATCGTCGGCGGTGAGCTGATGCGCATGTGCACTTCTTTCGCGCCGGCGTGCCGGAGCATCGCCACCAGCTTTCGGCTGGTCGTACCCCGCACGATCGAGTCGTCGACCACGACCACGCGTTTGCCCTTGAGCACTTCGGCCTGCGCGTTCAGCTTCACCTTCACACCAAAGTGGCGAATCGCATCTTGCGGCTCGATGAACGTGCGCCCGACGTAGTGGTTGCGGATCAAGCCCATGTCGAACGGAAGACCCGACTCCTCCGCGAACCCGAGCGCGGCCGGCACTCCGGAGTCGGGTACCGGAATCACCAGGTCCGCCTCGGCCGGCTGCTCGCGCGCGAGTTGCCGCCCCAACTCCTTGCGTACCTGGTACACGTTGCGGCCGTAGACGCGACTGTCGGGACGCGCGAAATAGATGTACTCGAACACGCAGCTGGTGCGCGGCGTCGCGGGAAACGGATGGTAGCTCTCGACGCCACGGTCGGAGATCACCACGACTTCGCCGGGCTCGACCTCGCGATCGAAATCGGCGCCGACAAGATCCAGCGCGCAACTCTCGGAGGCGACGACCACCGAGTCTTTGATGCGGCCAAGCACCAAGGGCCGGAATCCGTTGGGATCGCGCACCGCGATCATCTCGCTCGGGGTAAGAAACAGCAGCGAGTAGGCCCCGCGCACCTGGCTCAGCGCCGTCACCACGCGATCGACGACGCGACTCCCGCGCGCGGTCGCAATCAAGTGGACGATCACTTCGGTATCGACGGTGGATTGAAAGATCGAGCCGCGCTCCTCGAGTTGCTCGCGCAATTCGATCGCGTTGACGAGATTGCCGTTATGCGCAACCGCCAATCCGCCGCGGCCAAACTCGACCACGAACGGCTGCGTGTTCTTGAGCAGGGTCTTACCAGCCGTGGAGTAGCGATTGTGGCCGATCGCCGCGCTACCTTCGAGGCGACGAATGATGTCTTCGTTGAAGACGTCGGCCACCAGGCCGAGTCCGCGATGAGAGATCAGCGTGCCGGCATTCGCCGACACAATGCCGGCGCCTTCTTGCCCGCGATGCTGCAGGGCATAGAGCCCGAGATAGACGAGGTTCGCAGCCTCGGGATGGCCGAAGATGCCAACGACCCCACACTCCTCGCGGAACCGGTCGAACATCGCACCGCTCCTCTGTTAGGCCGCACCGAGCCGGCGCGGCAGCGCCGTCTCCCACACCTGCCGCATCTCTTTCAACGTCAGATCGATCAAGCTGCCGATGGTCAGGCGGTGCCCGCGCACCTCACCGAGCACCGTGAACGGGGTTTCGTGGCGTTCCGCCAGCTCGCGCAATCGCCCCAGGTGCTGACGGCGCAGCGACACGATGATACGCGACTGACTCTCGCCGAACAGCAACGCGTCGGGGCGAATCGCGCCTTCCAGCTCCACGACCGCGCCAAGTTCGCCCCGCACGGACCCGCTGAGGCAGCACTCCGCCAGCGCGACCGCCAAGCCGCCTTCACTGCAATCGTGCGCCGAGCGCACCAGCCCGTCCTGAATCGCGCGCGTACACACCGCTTGCACATGGGTCTCTACTTGCAAATCGATCCACGGCGGCGTGCCGGTGAGGATACCCTGCTGCGCGAGGTACTCGCTGCCACCGAGCTCTTCGCGCGTGCGGCCCAGCAGCACGATCACGTCGCCTTCACCCTTGAACCACTGCGTGGTGTGACGCGTAACGTCATCCATCAGACCCACCATTGCAATGGTCGGCGTCGGCGGAATCGCCCGGCCTTCGGTCTCGTTGTAAAAGCTCACGTTGCCGCTGACCACCGGTACGCCGAGCGCGTTGCAGGCATCGCGAATGCCGTGCACGGCTTCGACGAACTGCCACATGATCGCGGGCTTCTCGGGGTTGCCGAAGTTCAGGCAATCGCTGATGCCAAGCGGTACCGCCCCGGCACACACCACGTTGCGGGCGCTCTCGACCACGGCGATCATGGCGCCGACGTACGGATCGAGCAGACAATAGCGGCTGTTGCAGTCGACGCTGAGCGCGAGCGCCTTGTGGGTGCCTTTCACGCGAACGACTGCAGCGTCCGATCCCGGCTGCACCACCGTGTTGCCGCGCACGAGATGATCGTACTGGCGGTACACCCATTGGCGCGATGCGATGTTGGGCGAGTCGAGCAACCCTAGCAGCGCGCGGTTGTAGTCACCGGGCAACGGCACGTGATCGAGGTTGAGGATTTGCCGCGCTTCGGCCTCCGCTGACGCCGCCGCCGGCCGTTCGTACTTCGGCGCGCCCTCAGCGAGCGGTTCCAGCGGAAGACACGCCACTTCTTGCCCGCGGAAAACAATCCGAATCATCCGGTCGTCGGTGACTTCGCCGATGATCGCGGCATCGAGATCCCATTTGGCGAACACCTCGCGCACAACATCTTCGGATCCCGCCTTGGCGACGATCAGCATGCGCTCCTGCGATTCCGACAGCAGGATCTCGTACGGCGTCATGCCCTCTTCGCGCAGTGGAACGCGATCGAGGTCCAGGCGAATGCCGGTCTCGCCACGCGCTGCCATCTCAACTGACGAACTCGTCAAGCCCGCAGCGCCCATGTCCTGAATCGCAACGATCGCGTCGCGTTCCATCAATTCCAGGCAGGCTTCCAACAGGAGCTTCTCGGTGAACGGATCACCGACCTGGACCGTGGGCCGCTTGTGTTCAGTCTCGTCGCCGAATTCGGCCGATGCCAGCAAGCTGGCACCGTGGATGCCGTCGCGCCCGGTTTTCGAGCCGACGTAGATGACCGGATTACCTACGCCGGTGGCCGAGGCGCGGAAGATGCGATCGGCGCGCACGATGCCGAGCGTGAACGCATTGACCAAGATGTTCTCGTTGTACCCGGCGTCGAAGTACATGTCGCCACCGACCGTCGGCACGCCAATGCAATTGCCATAGCCGCCGATGCCGCCAACTACGCCATGGACGAGGTAGCCTGTGCGCGGATGATCGATCGCCCCGAAACGCAGCGAATCGAGATTGGCGATCGGACGGGCTCCCATCGTGAACACGTCGCGCATGATGCCGCCGACGCCGGTGGCCGCGCCCTGGTACGGCTCGACGTACGACGGATGATTGTGACTCTCGATCTTGAAGACGGCCGCGAGGCCATCACCGATGTCCATCGCGCCGGCGTTCTCCCCGGGTCCCTGCAGCACGCGTGGCCCGGTGGTTGGCAACTCGCGCAGCCAGCGTCGCGAGCTCTTGTAACTGCAGTGCTCCGACCACATCACCGAGAAAATCCCCAACTCGACGTAGGTCGGGATGCGACCAATCGCCGCGACGATGCGGCGATACTCGTCTTCGTTCAGGCCGTGTTCGGCGGCCAGCGCAGCAGTGACCTGCGGCTCGTCCATACGGCTCACGGCCCCGGCGCCACCGACGCAACCGATTCGGTGTGTCCCGCGGCCACGCTCGCGGCAATCGAACGGAACAGCTTCAACCCGTCTTCACCGCCCAGCGCCTTCTCCACCGCATGCTCCGGATGCGGCATGAGCCCGAAGACATTGCGCTGGCGGTTCATGACGCCGGCGATGTTGTGCAACGACCCGTTGGGATTGGCGGCCTCGGTGACGCGCCCGCCCGCGTCGGCATAGCGCAGCAGCACTTGCCCCTCTTCTTCGATTTCGCGCAAGGTCGCCTCGCTCGCCACGTAGCAGCCTTCGCCGTGCTTGATCGGCAAGGTAAGAATCTCCCCCGGCCCGCAGGCGCGCGTGAATGCAGTCGCCGCACTCTCGACCCGGACGTGTACGTACTCGCACACGAAGCTGAGATTGCGATTGCGAGTCAGGACGCCGGGCAGCAAGCCGGCCTCGCACAGCACTTGGAAGCCGTTGCAAATGCCGAACACCAATCCACCGTCACGGGCGAAGCCCGCCACGCTCTCCATGACGGGTGCGAAGCGGGCGAGCGCGCCACAGCGCAAGTAATCCCCGTATGAAAAGCCGCCCGGCAACACGACGCAATCGACACCGCGCAAATCGCGCTCCTTGTGCCACAGCGGGATCGCCGTCTGCCCGAGCACGTGGTCGATGGCATAGAGCGCATCGTGGTCGTCGAGCGAGCCGGGAAAAGTCACCACACCCCAGCGCATAGTCTGCGTCCTTCTCGGTTGAGTGTCCGCCTCAGTCTTGCAACTCGAAGCGGTAGTCTTCGATCACACCATTCGCGAGCAATTTACGGCACATCTCGTCGACCTCGCGTTCAACCTCCGCGCGGGGCCCCCGGTCGAGCCAGACTTCGAGATACTTGCCGAGCCGGACATCGGTGACCCGCTCGAACCCCAACGAGTGTAGCGAGTGCTGAATGGCCTTGCCGGCCGGATCGAGTACCCCAGATTTCAGTGTGACGTACACTTTGGCAAGCACCGCCGCCTCCTCTCCCGCGCCCTGCAGAT
>JBGOUW010000544.1:0-3330 GCA_041477755.1 Binatia bacterium | reverse complement strand
GGCACGCTTCACGGGCTAACGTTCCTTCAGCGGATTCGCGCGCAGCCGGCCGCTGGACTCTGCACGCCGTGCCCACCTCGGTTTAGTGCGTGTGTGCGAATCATCCCTCGATCCGCTTCGCTACTCGGACGGCTTGTCGGCAAGCCTTGGCGGATGTCCCGGAAACTGCGGAAGGTCGTCGAGGATCTCGTACCACGGTGCCTTCTCGGAGACATGCTCGTGAAGAACGGGACGAACGCCGGGATCGTCGTCGAGAGCACTCGCCGCGATCGGGAATCCCTTGGCATTCGTCTCGGGCTCCCCGAGGTAGGACCCGCAAATTCGGCAGAAGCAGCGGACGAGGTGATACGGGGGCTCGGGTTCGTAGCGCGTGACGAGGTCCCGGCCTTGCACAAAGCGAAAGTCTCGAGCTCGGACCATGACGTTGGTGACGCCGCCAACCTTGCGGCAGCGGGAGCAGTGGCAGTTGCTCATCCAGAGGGGCCTACCAGTGAGTTCGAACCGGATGCCGCCACAGAGGCAGCTCCCGCGTATCGGCGATTCGTTCATTCCGCTGCGCAACGTTCAAGCTGAGCGCCCGCCGAGACCCGAAGCGACAAGGATAGCCAAACGACCTCGCATCATCGCGGGTACTCCCCGCGACCCTTCCGATACTGTGCCTCCCACTCGCGACCGTTGAACTGGCGAACACTGATTTCGTCAACCGTGCCGGGGTCGAGGCAGCGCGCGTTCACACTGAAACCGTCCGGATGCGAGCGGGGCACGTAAAAGGATTTGACGCCACAGATTGAACAGAACAAGTGCTTGGCCGTGAGCGTGTTGAAGGCGTAGGTCGTCAGCACCTCGGCACCGGAGAGCAGCTTGAACTGGTCCGCGGGGACAATGAGATGCAGGTAGCCGACCTTGGCGCACATGGAGCAGTTGCATTCCGAGACCTCCAGCTTCGCCGGAGCGATCACCTCAAACCTGACGCGACCACAGTGACAACCTCCAACGTGCGTGACCATGCATGCTCCTATCTTTCTTCGAACGGGGTGCCGTTGAGCCGCGGCGGGAGAACCTCATGTCACTACTGCTTCTCCGCTTCCTCGACGCGATCCTCGTGAATGACCAGCGGACATTCAATGTACACGGCAGCGCCCTTGCGAAAGCTCTCCTTGCAGATCGATCCCCGCTCTACGCGCCCGCGCCACCAATGTCCTTCCGCGAAAAAGGCGTCCTCGGGTACGATTGTGTCCTTCTTGAAGCGAACGTACCGCGGCGCTGAGCAGCTCACCGAAATCGTCGTCAAAACCAGACCTGTTATCGCCAAGGTTCGCATCGAGATCGTCGGCCCAACTTTGAACCAAGCGTATCGACGAATCCAGCAACTCGCATCAGACCTCGCGTGTTCACCCGGCGCACTCATGCGCGCCTCATACACCCGAAGGCGTCACGGACTCAACGAACTATGCGACGCCGCTCGTGTGAGATCGACGTACCGACAAGAATCGGCGTCGGCCCGCGGGCCGAGGATCGAGTGCTCGACGCGCGCACCGCTGATGATTCAGCCGTTGCCCGCCCACGAGTCGAGCAGTTGCCCTTCGCGTTCAACACCACGGGGGTGACGCTCTCCGGCTCGACCAGGTCGTGCTCACGACAAACTAGTCGCTCCGCCACACGTCGGCTTGCGCCCGCGACCGGCTCTTCATATCGTAGTGCCGCAAACCAGCGGCGATGGTGAACGAAACACGACCGACGAAGCAGCGGATAGACGACGACGGCGTCCGGATCGTCGAGACCGCGGGCGTGCGCGGCAGCGTTTGGTTACTCGCATTGGCGCTCGGACTCGTCGGCGTCGCGGTGATCCTGTTTGTCCGGCCGATGTCCAATCGGACCGCAAGCATCGTCGAGGAACCGCGACGGTCACCGGCGAACAATGTGATGGCGAGCAACAAACTCCCCGCGCAACACCAGCCAGTGCCGCGGGCGCCTGTGGTGCCGCCAGTACCGCCGGGCGCTGGCGATGCAACGGGCGGCGCCGCCGCGCCCGCGGTAAATGCGGAGCCGGCGCCCGCGAGCCAGAAGGTGACCCAACCAGACGCTGCCGCTGATGACCATGCGGCGGCGCCGGAAGCGCCGATGTTTGGGCCGCTGGTGCCGGGTGAGGGCATCGCGGTGTTCCCGCCGCCGGGAACCAAGCCGATCAAGCGCGGCATCCTCGTGCCCGAGGACTTCGAGTTGCCGCCCGGCTACGTGCGCCACTACCAAGCTACCGATGACGGCGAACGGGTGCCCGCTATCTTGATGTTCCATCCCGATTACCATCCGGTAGACGAACGCGGTGTGCCGATTCCATTGCCTGCGGACCACGTCGTCCCGCCCGAGATGGCTCCACCCGGTTTGCCGATCCAGATGTTGGAAATTCCTGACGACGGCACGGCGCCAGGCTCCGCGCCGTGACCTGGTCGGTATGGCGGGCACGACTCGTCGTGTCCGCCGCGGTGACGGCGAGCGCGCTGGCGTTTGCGCTGTACGCGCGTGTCGAGTGGCCCTGGTTTCTGCTCGGATGGATCGGGCTGGTGCCGTGGCTCGCGGTACTCGATCGCACGCGCTCGCTGCGCGGCGCGTTGGCTGCCGGTGTCCTGATGTGCGAAGCCTTCGTGCTCGCCGTCTTCAGTTGGTTTCCGAGCGCAATCGAGAACTACACCCAGGCGCCGTGGCTGCTCGCCCTGCTGATCGTGGTGCTGGCGGCGCCGCTGCTGCAGCCGCAACTGATCACGTTTGCTGTCGCGCGCGCGCTCGCGCGCCGCAGCGGTGCCGGCCTGTGGCGGACGGCAGTCGTGGGCGCGTCCATCTACGTCGGGACTGAGTGGGCGATCCCCAAGTTGTTTGCCGACACCATCGGCCAAGGTCAGTACGCCTCGGTATTCATCCGCCAAGCTGCGGACATCGCCGGGGCGCACGGGATCACATTCGTGCTGATCGTCGCCAATGAGTGCCTGCTCGCAATCGTCGTGCGGATGAGGACGCACACGCGCGCAGCCTCTGTGCTCGCACCGGCTCTGTGCGTGGCTGCACTGGTGTGCGGGCTGTTTGTGTATGGCGCCTGGCGCGTGCAGCAGTTCGGCGAGGCGGGGCGCGGCGCCGACCGCGTTACCGCCGGTGTCGTCCAGGCCAATATCAGCAAGTATGGCCAACTCGCTGCGGAGATGGGCACGTTCGACGCGACCCGCATGATCCTCGACGTGCACTTCATCCTGTCGACTGAAGCGATGCAGCGCGCCGCGCTCGATCTGCTGCTGTGGCCGGAGACGGTGTACCCGACCACGTTCGGCTCGCCGAAGAGCG
>JBGOUW010000216.1:0-8002 GCA_041477755.1 Binatia bacterium | reverse complement strand
TGCTGCTGCTCGACGAGCCCTTCGGCGCGCTGGACGCCAAAGTTCGCCAAGAGCTGCGGCAATGGCTGCGCAAGTTGCACGACGAGATCCACGTCACCAGCGTCTTCGTCACGCACGACCAGGAGGAGGCGTTCGAAGTCTCCGATCGTGTCGTGGTGATGAGCCGCGGCCGCATCGAGCAGCAAGGCAGCCCGCAGGAAGTGTTCGACCATCCGGCGAATGCCTTCGTGATGGACTTCCTCGGCAACGTCAACGTCTTCCACGGCCGCGTCGCCGAAGGCTTTGCCCAACTCGGTTTCGAACTCACGCCCCCGGGCTCGCCGCATGACCCGTCGAAGCCGGTCACCGCCTACGTGCGGCCGCACGAGTTGGAGATCGACCGCATTCCGCGCGGCAACTCCAGTCTGAAGGCCGAGGTAGTGCGCATCAACGCCGCCGGCGCGGCGGTGAAGGTCGAGGTCGCCGCCGAGGAATTCGGCATCAGCATCAACGTAGAGATCGGTCAGGAACAGCACGCCCGGCTCAATCTGCGGCCGGGAGATCGCGTCTTCGTCTTTCCCCGCCGAGTGCGCGTGTTCGTGCAAGACTACTCAATTTGAACGGAGGAACTGCGATGTCCGACCCTTCCACCGAACAGCGTCCGAGCGATGATAACTACTCCGCGCACGCTCTCGCCCGCGTGCGCGACGCCCTGAGCGGCCTGCGCTACGGCGAGGTCACCGTGATCGTCCAGGACGGCGTCATCGTGCAGGTCGAGCGAACCGAAAAGCTACGACTGCAGCGGACGCGGCGCGAGAGCGGACACGTCGAGGGATAGTGGAGCCCTGCATCTGGGGTTCCCCTCAGAACTTGGACCAGTTCAACTCGCTGACCCGGCAACGGGAGGCGCGACTCAACACTCGCGACACTGACCGGAACACCGGAGGTACGCCATGACGAAGCAAGGAGTCTCATCATGCGTACCCGATCCGTTCGCCGCCGGTGGTGGCTTGCGGCCATCACCCTGACTGGTGTGCTGGCCACCGCGTTGACCGCGCCGGCTGCCGACAGCTCACTACCCGATCCCACACCAGACGAGGTCAAGCGCCGACTGAGGGAGTTGGAGGAGCAAGTCGACCGCCTCAACCACGAGTCGCGCCAACATGAGGTGCAGATCGACAACCAGATCCGCAACCCGTTGGTGCAGTGGAAAGACGGCTTCTTCATCAGCTCGACCGACAACCGCTTCAAGCTACGAATCGGCGCCTACACGCAGGCCGATGGGCGCTTCTTCATCAACGATGAAGCCAATCAGAACACCAACCAGTTCCTCTTGCGTCGCGTGCGCTTGGACCTGCAAGGGACCGTTTTCAAGTATTTCGACTTCCGTATCTTGCCGGATTTCGGCGGGAGCAGCGTCCAGATCTACGACTCCTACTTGGACTTCAACTACTTCCCGGAGGCTACGTTACGCTTCGGCAAGTTCAAGCCGCCGGTCGGTCTCGAGCGGCTGCAATCCGCTACGTCGCTCATGTTCGTGGAGCGCGGCCTGCCCACCAACCTGGTGCCGAACCGCGACATCGGGGTGCAGTGCTTCGGTGACGTATTGGACGGCGCCGTCGGTTATCAGCTCGGCATCATCAACGGCGTGCCCGACAACCTGAACCCGACCAGCGTCAATGACACGAACGACGACAAGGACTTCGTTGGTCGCGTGTTTGCGTTGCCGTTCACGAGCACAGGCGTCAGCGCACTGAAAAGTCTCGGGGTTGGCGTCGCCGGCTCGTACGGGCGTGAGGGAGGCAACACCTCGACTCCCGATGTCCCGACCTACAAGTCCACGGGACAGGCCACCTTCTTTAGTTTCAACGGCTCAGTCACTAACGCGACAGACCCCACCAAGAATCTCGGGCCGGTGATTGCCTTCGGTCAACGGTCGCGCGTGTCACCACAGGCCTACTACCATGTCGGTTCGTTCGGCTCGCTCTTCGAGTACGTCTATGAATCGCAGGAATACAAGCGCGACAAGAAGACCGCCACGTTCGGCAACGATGCGTGGCAAGTGGCGGCCTCCTATGTCCTCACGGGTGAGCCAGCGTCGTACAAGGGCGTGACGCCGTTCCGTCCGTTCCAGCCGCTGGACGACGGCGGTTGGGGATCAGGCGCATTCGAGCTCGCTGGGCGCTACGGCGAGATCGACATCGACTCCGGGGTGTATTCGACTGGCTTTGCCGACAAGACCAAGTCGGCACACCAGGCTACCGAGTTCGTGCTCGGTGGCAACTGGTACCTGAACAAGAACGTCAAGGTTGTGCTGGACTACGCCCAGACCGAATTCGCGGACGGTGCCAAAAGGGGGAATCGACCGAACGAATACGTCATCGAGAGCCGGGTTCAGCTCGCGTTCTGAGGAAACACCAAGGTTGGTCAGGGGGAGGCCCATCACAGCCAGCGCGAACTCTTTCGGCGAAGGAAGGACGGCGGAAGGTCGAGTTCGCGTGTGCGCGTTTTTTGTTTGACGAAATCCGACACTTTCTAGTATGTCTAGTGGGACGTACTTGTCCCTATGATCAGTCGTAAGGCCCTCTTGCTCGCGTGCGCCATCGCGCTGCTGTTCGTCAATTTGGCGACTGCCCAGATCTTCTTTGAGCCCGCCCCCACGATTGCGGTAGCCCGCCAGCCGGAATACTTTGCAGTCGCGGACTTCGACGGCGACGGCACGGCAGACTTGGCAATCAGCAGCCCGGTAGACAAGACGATCACGGTTCTGCTGGGCTCACCGACTGGTTTCCGTACGGGCACCGGTCGCCAACTCGGTCAGCTCCTGAAGGGTTTGGCGGCGGGCGACCTCAATCAAGACAACCTGCCCGACCTCGTGATCGCCGACGAGCGGTCAGGCGGCGGAGTGTGGCTGCTGCTGGGCAACGGCGATGGCTCCTTCGGTGTGCCTACGCTGATCACCGTCGGGGGTGCTCCGCACGGCGTGGCCGTCGGCGATTTCGACGGCGCAAACGGCGCGGACCTCGCCGTCACCGATTCGCGCAACGATTACGTGGTCATTCTGCTCAATCAAGGCGGCGGCAGCGGCACATTCACCAAGAGCGGCACCTTTCCCGCCGGAACCAAGCCCGGACCGATCGTGTCGGCCGATTTCAACAGCGATGGCTTCCCCGACCTCGCGATGTTGAGCGAACTCGGTAACGGCCCACACACGGTGACCGTCCTCATGGGAGCCGGTGGCGTGGGAGCGAACTTCACCGCGCTGAGCGGCTTCGTAGTCGGTGCCGGTGCCGATGCGCTGGCGCTGAGCGATCTCAACAGCGACGGTAAGATCGACTTGATGACCGCGAATCCCTTCTCGCGCCGCAGTGGCACGGATCTGAGTTTTCTCCTCGGTCGTGGTACGGGGTTCTTCGGTTTCTCATCCTTCGCAGTGTGTCCTGCCGATCGCGATCCGGATCGGCCGGCGTGTTTTGCGCGTTCGGTCGCCGCCGCCGACTTTGATAGCGACGGTCTCGTTGATTTGGCCGCAGGCGTCACCAACGGCCGCTCCGTCGGCCAGGGCGATGTCGTTCGCATCTTCGCCGGCACCGGGGCCGGTGCCTTCAGCGAAGGGCCGCTGTTCGCAACCGACCTGATTCCACAGACAATCGCCGCCGCCGACTTCACGGGCGACGGCCTCATTGACGTCGCTGTCGGATCGACCGCATCCAATGCCGGGAGCACGCTACAGCTGCTCATCAACCGCCCGGGCGCCGCAATTGAGATCGCGGCACCCGTCGGTCAGTGGGGCAACATCGTCACCGTCGGCGTGAGTCTCAAAGCCACGACCGCGCTGGTGGCGTCGGTACAGAACGAGATCACCTTCGACGCCGCGACACCGCTCCTGTCTTGCGCCGTTAACCCGGCGATCAACAAGGGCGACAGCAGCTTCCAGTTTCTCCCGACCGGCTGCATTGTGGGTAGCACTTGCCTAACGGTGCGCGCGGTTATCATTGCGCTTGGCAGTCTCGATCCGATTCCGGATGGCTCGGTGCTGTACACTTGCACCGCCACGATTCACAACGACGCAGTACCAGGATTGCATCCGTTGGTGGCCGGCGCCGTCAACGTCAGCGACCCCGACGGTCAAACTTTACCGTCGCGCGGCGACAACGGTGCGATCGCTGTGGCATGCACTGGCGATTGCGACTTCAGTGGTCAACTCACGGTTGACGAGTTGATCAAGGGTGTCAACATCGCGCTCGGCAACGCTCCGCTCGCCGGTTGCGTTGCCTTTGACATCAATGGTGATGGCCAGGTGACGATTGACGAGCTAATCGCAGCGGTCAACGTGGCCCTCACGGGTTGCTTTCCCCCTGCCCCGACGGCGACGTTCA
This sequence comes from Binatia bacterium, assembly GCA_041477755.1. Lineage (GTDB taxonomy): Bacteria > Desulfobacterota > Binatia > HRBIN30 > JACQVA1 > JACOST01. The sequence goes on along the minus strand of JBGOUW010000216.1, from coordinate 3,644 downwards.
CGCCATCACCGACACCGACGCCGACACCAACCGCCACGGCATCCTTCACCACCACCCCGACGGTTACACCGACCGCAAGTCCGACACCGACGCCGAGTGCGACGCAAACACCCACGTTCACTCCCACAGCAACCGATACCCCGACGGCCACCCCAACTACCACCACCACACCGACCAACACCTTCACCGCGACACCAACCGACACGCCGACGGCCACACCAACCCCCACAGACACACCCACCGCAACGCCAACCGATACGCCAACCACGACGCCAACCACGACGCCGACCGATACGCCGACCGACACACCAACGGCAACGCCAACCGCGACGCCGACGCCGACGGATACCCCAACTCAAACCCCCACCGACACACCAACGGCAACACCAACCGCGACGCCGACGCCGACGGATACCCCGACTCAAACCCCCACCGATACACCAACGGCAACGCCAACCGCGACGCCGACCCCGACAGATACGCCGACTCAAACCCCGACAGAGACACCGACGGAGACGCCCACCGCGACGCCGACGCCGACCGAGACGCCCACCGATACCCCAACAACGACACCCACCGCGACCGATACCCCGACCGAGACTCCGACTGAAACACCCACCGCGACGCCGACCGCCACCGACACGCCAACGGAGACGCCGAGTCAAACGCCGACCGACACCAGCACGCAGACACCAACCGAAACGCCCGTCCCGACTGACACGCCGACCAGCACGCCTACTGATACGGGAACTCCCACCGTGACCGTGGCCCCAACCGAGACGCCAACCGAGACGCCGACCGAGACGCCGACCGAGACGCCGACCGAGACGCCGACGGAAACGCCGACGGAAACGCCGACGGAGACTCCGACCGAGACGCCCACGCCATAAGGGCGCAGCCGCTCCGCGCGCAGGGATTCAGGGCAGAGTGCGGCGGTTCACGGCAGAGTCCGGGGGTTCACGGCAGAGTCCGGGGGTTCACGGATTGAACACCCAGCTCACGATCAGCACTGCCGCAACGATCGCCAGCAGAACGATCAGCCGATGAGATGTGTCTTCGGCGCGCGGGCCAAGGTACTGTAACGTACTTTCATCTTCCTCCGTTGCGGCTGGTTCGGCTTCCGCCTCGAATTCCGCGATCAACTCGACCGCATCGCCTTCGTTCCATTCGACCCCGACGAGATCCTCTCGTTCAAGCGACTGTACGATCGCCTCCGCCTCGTCGACACGGCGACGCGGAACATAAATCGCCACCGGCAACGTGATCGCGAAGGGACCCTGCGCTCCATCGTTCGGGCTGCAAAGCTTCGTCTGCCTTTCACACTCGAGCAGACACGCGATCCCTTCCATGACGAGGGCGCGGACGACCAAGTCGGCGCGCAAACCCGGCAAGGTTGTCAGCAGCGTGTCGGGGGAATCGTTGACGATCGGCGATTCTCGCGCGGCCACAGCGGCGGCGAGATCTGGTAGCGCACCAGGTTCCAATGAACCGGCGCAATCCGTGCACGCAGCGACTCCGGCGATGAACTCGGTCCGACACGCCGGACAGTGTTGCACGCCGCCGTCGAGCATGCCGTCTCAGAGCGGCAGCCGTCGTAACCGCAGGGCGTTGCTGATGACGCTGAGCGAACTGAGGCTCATCGCGGCACTCGCGATCATCGGACTGAGCAGCACGCCGAAGACGGGATACAAAACCCCGGCGGCCAGCGGAACGCCGAGCGCGTTGTAGGCGAAGGCGAAGAACAAGTTCTGCCGAATATTGCGCATCGTCGCGCGGCTCAGGCGACGCGCCTTGGCGATGCCCCGCAGATCACCTTTGATCAGGGTAACCCCGGCACTCGCCATCGCCACGTCTGTGCCCGTACCCATCGCGATACCAACATGGGCTTGCGCCAGTGCCGGCGCATCGTTGATGCCATCGCCCGCCATCGCCACGATATGACCGGCGGCCTGCGCGCGTTTCACGATCTCCGCCTTCTGCGCCGGCAACACCTCCGCCTGGACCTCGTCGATTCCAAGCTGACGCGCCACTGCCTCCGCCGTGGTGCGGTTGTCGCCGCTGAGCATGACGATCCGCACGCCGTCGGCTTGCAACTGTCGGATCGCTTCCGGCGTCGACACCTTCACCGGATCGGCTACGCCAAGAAGTCCAGCCACGCGGTCATCGATGGCAACGAACATCGCCGTTTGTGCGCTTCGCCGGAGATCCTCTGCCAGCGGTGCCAACGCACCGAGATCAATCTGCAGCGCGGCAAAGAGTTGTGCGTTGCCGAGCGCCACGCGATGGTTCTCCACCAGACCCGTAACGCCTTGACCGGTCACACTTCGAAACTCCATCGCGCTCGCCAGTACCAGCTGGCGTTGCGCGGCGCCGCCGACGATCGCTGCGCCCAGGGGATGCTCGCTGTTGCGTTCGAGACTCGCCGCCAAGTGCAGCAGCTCGCCCTCATGCCAACCATTCACGGCAATCACAGACAGCAGCCTTGGTCGTCCTTCGGTGAGCGTTCCCGTCTTGTCGACCACCAACGTGTCGACGCGCTCGAAGGTTTCCAGCGCCTCCGCGGTTCTGATCAACACACCGACACCCGCACCGCGCCCGGTAGCCACCATGATCGACATCGGCGTAGCCAAACCGAGCGCGCAGGGGCAGGCGATGATCAAGACCGCCACTGCGTTCACCAGCGCGTACGCCAGTTGTGGTGCGGGGCCGATCGTGGCCCACACGATGAACGTGATCGCCGCGCTGATGACCACGGCCGGTACGAAGTATCCCGACACGACATCAGCGAGGCGTTGAATCGGTGCACGGCTGCGCTGCGCGTCGCCCACCATGCGCACGATCTGCGCCAGCAGTGTCTCGCCGCCGACGCGCTCCGCTCGCATGACAAAGGCGCCGGTGCTGTTGAGCGTCGCGCCAATCACGTGATCGCCGGCACGCTTCTCCACCGGAATCGACTCGCCCGTGATCATCGACTCATCGACCGCACTTGCGCCTGACAGCACCGCCCCATCAACCGGGACCTTCTCGCCGGGCCGCACGCGCAGCTGATCGCCGACCAGCACGGCAACAAGTGCAATGTCTTCTTCCGTTCCGTCGGGCCGCACCACTCGCGCGGTCTTCGGCGCCAAGGTGAGTAGCGCACGGATCGCACTATTAGTCCGACCGCGAGCACGCAGTTCGAGTACCTGGCCGAGCAATACCAGCGTGACGATCACCGCCGCCGACTCGAAGTAGATCGCGACTGTGCCGCCGTGCCCGCGGAAGGACTCGGGGAATATCCCTGGCAACAGCGTCGCGGCGACGCTGAAGCCGTATGCGGTGCCGGTACCGATCGCGATCAGGGTGAACATGTTCAGGCGTCGATTCACGATCGACTGCCAGCCGCGTTGGAAAAACGGCCAACCGCCCCACAGCACAACCGGCGTGGCGAGCGCGAACTGTATCCACGTGAGTAGACGTGGTGACAATGTGTGCACAACCGGCAGTGCAGGCACCATCTCCGACATGGCCAGGCAGAACACCGGCACCGCCAACACGACGCTGACCCAGAAGCGGCGCGTCATATCGGCGAGCTCGGGACTGGTGTCCTCGGCAGTGACGTCAATCGGCTCCAACGCCATGCCGCACTCGGGGCACGCGCCGGG
>JBGOUW010000402.1:0-4703 GCA_041477755.1 Binatia bacterium | reverse complement strand
CGGTGCGGCATCCGCCTCGCTCGGCGGGACCGTTTTCAAAGCTAGAGCCATCTCAAGATTCCATCCTCTCCATGCACCACCTCGACGCCTACAGCGTGGTCCATGCCGAATGAGGATGCCCAGAAGAGACGTGCGCGAGATTGCACGATGTAGATTCCCGCACTCTGCACCGTGCAACACGCACGAAAGCCGCTCCTGCAAAATGCACGATCTGCGAGCGTGAGAGTCACCCGCCGTCGCCGATACGGCGTAGCAATGCGAATCGCGGGAAGGCCCTCGTGAACTCTGCAATCGAATGCGTCGGCCGAGATTCAGAACCGCAGCGAAGCCCCGCGCGCAGTCAATGGCACGACGACTGCGTGCGCCAGTGGGCATGGCACTCGCGACTTACCTCCTCATGGCCATCACCTACGGCTACTCGGTGTGGCTGCTGTGGGACCAGGGTCGATCCGAGCGTCGCGGCACGCAGTTTGCCCAGCCCGCCAGCAGGAAGTTGGCGCTGGCGCATCGCTGTAAGCCGACGTAAATGGCGCAGGCCCGTACGGTGGCGCGAATCACGCCGACGGCAGGAGCAGCATCACCAGTCCACCCGCGAACGATCAGCACGCCGCCGGCGAATACGGCGACCGACGGGCGCGCGCCGAAGAGGACGAAGCTGATCGCCCGCGCCGGATCATCGCGTCGCCGGTGATTTCCAAACTGGCTGCGATCGCCAAGAACGCAATCCTCCGGGCCATGGAACTCACGGCGCCGGTAGATTACACCGGCAGCTCGTTGCCCGTGTTTCAGAGGCCGCTGACTTCTCAGCCCAGTCGCGAATCTCAATCTTGTCATGCAGAGCGCACGATCCCACATGCAATCTGCACACTCACTTTTCTGCGCGTGAAAAGCACCGTGCGAAGTTCACCAAGCGCCGCCTTGGCATGCCCGCTGCTCTGCGTTCAACTGGTACGTTCTAAAGGAGTGCACGACATGGACGCTCTCTACCTTGGAGTCGCCATCGTATTCTTTGCCCTCTCGTGGGGACTCATCGTTCTCTGTGAGAAGCTGTAGGAGGTTGCTCGCATGGCCGTGCTCTACGCTGTGGGCGGGGTGATCTCGCTCGCCTTACTTGTCTACCTGTTCATCGCGCTGCTGAAGCCGGAGTGGTTCTAATGACCGCGAACGGATACCTCCAACTCGTTTTCTACTTCGTGGTGCTCTTGGGTTTGGCGAAGCCGCTTGGAGCATACATGGCCCGCGTGTTCGATGGCCCACCCATGGTTGTCGATCGCGTGCTCGGCCCAGTCGAACGCCTCATCTACCGAGTCTGCGGTGTTGATCCCGATCAGGGAATGACATGGCGGACGTATGCCCTTGCCATGATGCTCTTCAACCTGCTCGGCCTGCTGGTCGTCTACGCGCTCCAGCGCCTGCAGGGCGTTCTGCCCCTCAACCCGCAGGGGCTCGGCGCCGTGACGCCGGACTCGTCGTTCAACACCGCTGTCAGCTTCGCCACCAACACCAACTGGCAGGGCTACGGCGGCGAGTCGACGATGAGCTACCTCACCCAAATGGTCGGCTTGAGCGTGCAGAATTTCGTCTCGGCGGCGGCCGGCATTGCGGTGCTCCTGCCGCTCATTCGTGGTCTGCGCCAGGCGACCAACAAGCTCATCGGCAATTTCTGGGTCGATCTCACGCGCACCACGCTCTACATCCTGCTCCCGCTGTCGCTGCTTTGGGCGCTGGCCCAGGTGTCGCAGGGAGTGGTGCAGAATTTCAGTCCCTACACAACTGTCACGCTGGTTCAGCCAACGTCGTACAGCAATCCCATCAAGGACGCTGACGGCAACGCGGTCCTCGACGAGCACGGGCAGCCGAAGACCGAAACGGTCGCGCTGACCGAGCAGACGTTGCCGATGGGACCCGCAGCGTCGCAAGTCGCGATCAAGCAGTTGGGAACGAACGGCGGCGGCTTCTACAATGTCAACTCAGCGCATCCGTACGAGAACCCCACGCCGCTGTCGAACTTCCTCGAGATGCTGGGGATTCTCGTGATCTCGGCGGCCCTTTGTTACACGTTCGGAAAAATGGTCGGCGACACGCGGCAAGGCTGGGCGATCCTGGCGGCGATGACGCTAATCTTCGTCGTCTTCCTCGCCGTCTGCGTCTGGTCGGAGCAGCGCGGCACGCCGCGCCTCGCCGCGCTCGGTGCCGACCAAATCGCCAGCGACCTGCAGCCCGGTGGCAACATGGAAGGCAAGGAGGTGCGCTTCGGCATCGTCAACTCCGCCTTGTGGGCAACCGCCACCACGGCCGCGTCCAACGGCTCCGTCAACTCGATGCACGACTCTTTCACACCGCTCGGCGGACTGGTGCCGATCTTCATGATTCAGCTTGGCGAAGTCATCTACGGTGGCGTCGGCTCGGGGCTGTACGGCATGCTGATCTTCGCCATCGTCGCCGTGTCCATCGCCGGCCTCATGGTCGGGCGTACGCCCGAGTACCTCGGGAAGAAGATCGAGGCTTATGAGATGAAGATGGCCTCGCTTGTGATCCTCATTCCGCCCGTTGTCGTGCTCGGTTTCACTGCGCTCGCCGTTGTCGTGCCCGCGGGTATCGCCGGGCGACTGAACTCCGGTGTCCACGGTTTCAGCGAAATTCTCTACGCGTTCAGCTCGATGGGCAACAACAACGGCAGTGCCTTCGCCGGATTGAGCGCCAACGTGCCCTACTACAATTTTACCGGCGGACTCGCGATGCTGTTTGCGCGCTACTGGCTGGCGATCCCGACGCTCGCGATCGCCGGCTCACTCGCCCAGAAGAAAATCGTACCGGTGAGTCCGGGGACGTTGCCCACGCATACGCCCCTGTTCGTGGTGATGTTGATCGGTGTGGTGATTATCGTCGGTGCGCTGACGTTCATCCCGGCGCTCGCGCTGGGACCGATCGTCGAGCATTTGATGATGCTGGCGTAACTCGAGGGAGCTATTCATGTCGACCAAAGCCCGTCCCTTGTTTGATCCCGAGATTGTCCGCGGTGCGGTCATTGCCTCGCTGCAGAAACTCGACCCGCGGCACCAGTTCAAGAACCCCGTGATGTTCGTCGTGCTCGTCGGTAGCATCATCACCACCGTCCTCTACTTCCAAGCGCTCGGAGGTCATGGCGAAGCGCCCGCGAGCTTCATCCTGGCCGTCTCGCTCTGGCTGTGGTTCACCGTCCTGTTCGCGAATTTCGCCGAAGCAATGGCCGAGGGGCGCGGCAAGGCCCAGGCGGATGCACTCCGCAAGACGCGCCGCGATATCACCGCCAAGAAGCTCGACCAATCGCCCGACGCCGACCGCTTCGACCCCGCGAGCGCGCGTTTCACGATGACCTCCAGCGGTGCGCTGCGCCGCAACGATACCGTCTTCGTTCCCGCCGGCGACTTCATTCCGAGCGACGGCGAGATCGTCGTCGGCATCGCCTCGGTCGATGAGAGCGCCATCACCGGCGAGAGCGCACCGGTCATCCGCGAGGCCGGCGGCGACCGCAGCGCCGTGACCGGCGGGACGAGAGTGCTGTCCGACTGGATCGTCGTGCGCATCACCAGCGATCCGGGTGAAACCTTTCTCGATCGCATGATCGCGATGGTCGAAGGTGCGCGGCGTCAGAAGACCCCCAACGAGATCGCCCTCAACATCCTGCTCGCGGCGCTGACCATCATCTTCCTGCTGGCGACGGTCACGCTGCTGCCGTTCTCCATGTATGCCGTCAGCGAAGCCGGTCACGGCACGCCGATCACTGTCACCGTGCTCGCAGCACTCCTTGTGTGCCTCATCCCGACCACCATCGGCGGCCTGCTTTCGGCAATCGGGATCGCGGGCATGGACCGGATGATCCAGGCCAACGTGATCGCCATCTCCGGTCGCGCCGTCGAGGCGGCCGGCGACGTCGATGTGCTGCTGCTCGACAAGACCGGCACCATCACCCTGGGCAACCGCCAAGCCACCGCACTCATACCCGCAGAGGGCGTCACCGCGGAGCAACTTGCGGACGCCGCACAGCTCGCCTCGTTGGCCGACGAGACGCCCGAGGGCCGCAGCATCGTCGTGCTCGCCAAGGAGAAGTACGGCTTGCGCGGGCGGGACGTGCACGCGCTGGGAGCGGAGTTTGTGCCGTTCACCGCGCAGACCCGCATGAGCGGTGTCAACATGAATGGCCGACAAGTGCGCAAGGGCGCCGCCGACGCCATCGAAGAGTATGTCACCGGCCTGCGTGGACGCTTCCCGGTCGCCGTGCGCGCCGCTGTGGAGACTATCGCGCGAGAAGGTGGGACGCCGCTGGTGGTCGCCGAGGGCGCGCACGTCCTGGGTGTTATTCAGCTGAAGGACATCGTCAAAACGCGCATCAAGGACCGCTTCGCCGAGCTGCGCCGGATGGGCATCAAGACCGTGATGATCACCGGCGACAACCCGCTCACGGCCGCGGCCATCGCGGCGGAAGCCGGCGTCGACGACTTTCTCGCGCAAGCGACGCCGGAGCGAAAGCTCGACCTCATTCGCGACTACCAGAAGGGCGGGCGGCTGGTTGCGATGACCGGCGATGGTACCAACGACGCGCCGGCGCTGGCGCAGGCCGACGTCGCGGTCGCCATGAATACCGGGACCCAGGCGGCGAAAGAGGCCGGCAACATGGTCGACCTCGACTCCAACCCGACCAAGCTGATCGAGATCGTCGAGAT
>JBGOUW010000026.1:0-17755 GCA_041477755.1 Binatia bacterium | reverse complement strand
CCGACTCACAGTGGCGCGCCCCATTTGCCCGGCTCCGGGCGCGGAAGGAGGAGCCTGAGGAGGGAACCATCGCCATGGTTCCCTCCTCAGAGGGGCGCAGGGGCGAAGCCCCGCATCCGATGACCGCGGTCCGAGTGGGCAAGGGCAGGGTCATCCGATGGAGGTGGGCTCGTCGAAGCTCGGAGCGAGGGAAAACCGAGGCGCGGTTTTCCCTCGCGCTCCCTTTCGCTTTCGCTGCGCTCCGCCATGGGCCGCGGCATTGTGAGCCGGCCTCACGCGCGCGGTGCCACCCAGCCGCAGCGAAGCTACATGCCAATGCTGCGCTGCCGAGCGCTGAGGGCGGCCTCTGAGGTAGCGACGCGATCGGCGTCGCTCTCGCCGACATCGGAGTTCCGGCTCTCCGTGGAGGGGCGCAGGGGCGAAAGCCCCGCGTCCAAGGGTTGGGTTGGCGCGCCGCAGCAATTTGTGTACAGCTCTCGCCGCGGAAGGAACGTGACGATGGACTTCACTCTCTCGGACGACGATCTCGCGCTCCAACAATCAGTGCGCGATTTCGTCGAGGAACAAGCCAACGCGGTCTGGAGGGAGATCGACAAGACCAACGTGCTGCCGCCGGCGCTGCTGGACGGCGCGCGCCAGCTCGGCCTGTTCGGCCTCAGCATCCCCGCCGAGTACGGCGGCCTCGGCTTCAACGTAGTGCAGAAGACGATCGTGCACGAGATGCTCGGCCGCGGCCCGTGGGGACTCGCCAGCTACATCAGTGTCCACACCGGCATCGGCTGCGTCGGCATCATTCGCTTCGCCAGCGAGCAGCAGAAGCAACACTACCTTCCGAAGATGGCGACAGGCGAATGGCTCGGATCATTTGCGCTCACCGAACCCGGTGCCGGCTCCGACGCCGGTAATCTGCAAACCCGCGCCGAGCGCAAGGGCGACAGCTGGATCATCAACGGCCACAAGACCTTCATCACCAACGCGCCGCACGCGCATCACTTCTTTGTCTTTGCGCGGAGCGACAAAGGCATCACCGCATTCATCGTCGACCGTGAGACGCCGGGCGTGCAAATCGGCCAGGTGTTCGACACACTCGGCCATCAAGGCTCGCGCATCTCCGAAATCGTTTTCGAGGAAGCCCGCATCCCCGCCGACGCACTCGTCGGCAAGGAAGGCGAAGGGTTCGAGTATGCCAAGCGCTGCCTCTCCGAAGGCCGCACGACCTTGAGCGGCCGTTGCGTTGGTGCCAGCCAGAAGGCGATGGAGTTAGCGTTGGAGTACGCTGAACAACGACAGACGTTTGGCAAGCCGCTGGCCGAGCATCAGACAATCGCGTTTCGTCTCGCGCAAATGAGCGCCCGCACCGAAGCAGCTCGACTTGTCGTCTATCGCAGTGCGTGGTTGCTCGACCGCGGTCAACCGGCGATTCGCGAGTCGTCGACGGCCAAGCTGTTCGCCGGCGAAGCGCTGTGGCAGACCGTCGACGACGCGGTGCAGATCCACGGTGGCAATGGCTACGTCCGCGGCGAGTACATGATCGAACGCATCTGGCGCGACGCGCGCGTCGTGCGCGTCTACGACGGATCGAGCGAGGTGCAGCAGATCGTCATCGCCGGGCGGTTGCGCAAAGGCGACGTGCAGACGAGTTGGCAGTAGAGCATTACCGCAGACGACGCGAAGGATCGCCGAAGAATGACGCGGGCATCGAGACCTGTGCCTCTAGAAGCCTATGCTGAACCATCTGGTGCCCTCCACGGCATTCGTATCATCGAATGCGCGCAGGACATCGCCGGGCCGTACGCGGCCATGCTGCTGGCGGAGCAGGGTGCTGAAGTCATCAAGATCGAGCCGCCCAGCGGCGATCGGGCGCGCGCCGTGCCAGGCTTTCATGTGTGGAACCGCAGCAAGCGCAACGTCGTCGCCGATCTCACCACCGACGCGGGACGCGCACGGCTGCACGCGCTCTGCGCGCACGCCGACGTGCTCATCACGGACTCGCTCCCGCAACCTGACACGCTGAGCTACGACGCCTTGGCCGCGAGCAACCCCGCGCTGATTCATTGCTGGATGCCGCCGTATGGCGGTCGCGGTCCCGATGCGGACGCCTTGGCCACCGACGACCTGGTCGCGGCCCGCAGCGGATTGCTCGCGAGTCAGTGGGGCTACCGAGAGGGGCCGGTGTTCATCACCCTGCCGGTGGCGAGCTACGGGACGGCGATGCTCGCCGCCGGCGCGGTGTGCGCGGCGCTATATGCGCGCACCCGCACTGGCCGCGGCCAACAGATCGAGGTGTCGTGGCTCGCCGGCGCGTTCGCGATGCAGACCGGCGGCGTCGTTGCGCATCCTGCCCTGCTGCGTGTGATGGCAATGGTGCGCGACCCGCAAGGAGTGATTCCGGTCTATCGTCTCTTCAAAGCGAGTGACGACTGGCTTTTTATCGCCTGCGGCAATTCGACCTTCTTCAACAAACTGTGTCTGGTGTTCGAGCGGCCTGAGTTAGTGTCCGACCACCGCTTCGATGGCGCACCGTGGGCGATCGCTCCGACGTACTGGGCGGAGATCAAGCAACTCATTCAATCGATCGTCGCGACCAAACCGCGCGCCGAATGGCTGCGCTTGCTCGACCAATCCGATATCCCGTGCGCGCCAGTGCTCACCCGCAGCGACTTCATCGACGACCCACAGGTAGCGCACCTCGGTATGCGGCAGGTGATCGATGATCCGCACCTCGGCCGCACAATCCAGATGGGTGTGCCGGTGAATCTGCACGCCACGCCGGGCGCGACGCAGTGTGCGGCCCCGCGACTGCCAGATGCCGCGACGCAAAATGGAGAGACGAAAGTAGCGTGGCGAGTAACAGGCCCGACTCCGAGGGCGATCAGCCATCTGCCATCAGCCATACGCTCCGAGGCGACCGGCCCTCTGGCCGGCACGCTCGTGCTCGACTTCACCAGCTACATCGCCGGCCCGTCCGCCGCGATGTTGCTGGCCCTCGCCGGCGCCGACGTCATCAAGATCGAGCCTCCAAGCGGCGATCCGTTTCGCGCCTTCGGATTCGGCTTCTTCGGGTGGAATCAAGGTAAGCGCGGCGTCGCGCTGGATTTCAGCAAGCCAGAGTCGCGCGCGACGGTGTATGACTTGGTTCGACGTGCCGACGTGCTGGTGGAGAATCTGCGTCCCGGCTCGACGCAGCGGCTCGGCATTGACTACGAAACGATTGCCGCGATCAATCCCCGACTCATTTACGGCAGCATCACCGCGTTTGGCTCCGGCGGCCCGCGCGGACAGGATGCCGGTTTCGATCCGTTGCTGCAGGCGCGCAGCGGCGTGATGGCCGCGCAAGGCGGCCACGACGGCGATCCGGTCTTCCTCGCCTGCGCGGCGTGCGACTACGCCGTCGGCTTGCTGGCAGCGTTCGGGGTGATGGCCGCGTTGTACGCGCGCGAGCGCACCGGACGCGGACAACTGGTCGAGACTTCACTGGCGCAGGCGGCGATGGCGGCGCAGTCGGGCGAGTTCGTGTACTACGATGGCCGCCCCGACATGGAGAACGGCGGCTGCGATCTGATCGGCCGCCATCCATTGCGACGCGCCTACCAGTGTGCAGATGGTTGGATCTTCGTCAGCGCCACCGCGACCCAGTGGCCGGCGATGCGCGCCGCGGTCGCCTCGGCGTGCCGAACCGATGATCCGACCGGCGAACCGGCGGACGGGCCTACCGGCGCGCAGCTCGCCGCGATCTTCGCTGGCCGCACGCGCGACCAGGTGCTCGCGCAACTCGCGGCCGCGAGCGTGCCCGCCGCGCCGGTGCTCGGTGTTGCCGAACTGTTCGACGATCCACAGATTCTCGCCAACAATCTGTTGCACACGGCCACCGCCGCGCACTGGGGCGAGTTCCGGCAAACCGGTACCCTGGTGCACTACGCCGCCACGCCGGTGACCATCGCCCGCGTCGCACCGCAGCGCGGCGAGCACAACGAGGAGATTCTCCGCGGTGTCCTCGGGTATTCGTCCGAGCGTATCGGCCTACTACGGTCGCGGGGTGCGCTGGTCGATTGAGCGCGGCCGGCTCATTGCACTAGCAGCGCAGCGCCGATCACCCCCGCGGAGTCGCCGAGTTGGTAGCGCACGATCGGCGTGCGCAGCTGGTCGTTGAAGACGTAGCGCGCCACGGCGTCACGGCCGCGAGTGTACAGCTCATCGATGTTGGACAACCCGCCGCCGAGCACGATCAGGTCGGGATCGAGGATGTTGATGACGTTCGCCAGGCTACGGCCGAAGCGATCGAGAAAATAGTCCAACAGCTCCATCGCCGGCGGATGGCCGGCGCGGGCGCGGTCAACGATGGCGGCCATCGTGAGCGACTCGCCGGTGCGAGCCGCGTACTGGCGGCTCACTGCCGGGCCTGAGATGTGCGCCTCGACGCATCCGCGGTGGCCGCAGTAGCAGGGCGGGCCATTGGGATCGATGCAGTGATGGCCCCACTCGCCGGCGATGTTCTGCACACCGCGGCGCAACGAGCCGTTGATCACGATGCCACCGCCGACGCCGGTGCCCATGATGACGCCGAACACCAGCCCGGCGCCGCGCCCCGCGCCCGCCATGGCTTCCGCCAGCGCGAAGCAGTTCGCGTCGTTCTCCATGACGATCGGAAGTCCGAGCGTGCGCTCCAGATCGCCGCGCAGATCGCGTCCGTTCAGGCACGTGGTGTTCGAATTCTTCATCGTGCCATCGACAGTGGAGATCGCGCCTGGTGTGCCGATGCCGAGCGCCGCGCACGTCGGTGCATTTGCCCGCAGTGCGCCGGCCAAGTTGGTGATGCGCGCCAAGATGTGCTCGTAGCCGTGCTCCGCCTCGGTGGCGACGCGCTGACGAAACAGCGGTTGATGGTTCGCATCGAGAACGACGCCTTCGATCTTGGTGCCGCCGAGGTCGATGCCGATGCGGTGTGGATGGCTCATCGCACGTTTGTCGGCGCTCCTCCCGGAGGGCGAGAAGTTTCAACGGGAGACTGCGGGCCGCCGCGCTTCACGCCAACAGTTGCTCCAACGTCTTGCCGTATTCGCGGGTGTCGTCGGTGACGATGTTGACGCGGTGGATGTCGGCGCCGGCGGCGTCTTCGGTCGCCAGTCGGTCGCGACACTCGCTGACGTCGCCGACGGTGCCGAGTCGGCGGCGCATCGTTTCGGGTACCGCCGCGGCGGCCGCCGCCGAGCTGTCCTTCCACGCCTCCTTCACCGTGGCGACTTCGTCGACGAAGCCGAAGCGCTCGAGCTGGCGTGCGTAGTACACGCCCATGCGCCCGATGTAGAAAGCGGTGGTCCCGGCCTGCGCCATCTCGGCCTTCGCCCGCGCGGCGCCGGTGGCGACGGTAACGCCACCGGGCGCATGAATCTCGAACGCACCCGGGTCGCGCCCGCTCTGGGTCACTTGCGCGCGCAGCGCCGTGATCTCGCTGCCCAGCTTGTCGATCGGAATCATGACCGGCAGCCAGCCGTCGGCGAGCTGCGCGGTGACCGTCAACGCCTTCGGGTTCAGCGTCGCCAAGTGGACCGGAATGAGCGGGCGGACCGGTGCGAAGCGCAGCGTGAAGCCGCGTTCGAGTTGGAACAGCTTGCCACGGTACTTGAGCGGCTCGTGCCGGATTAGCATCTTGAAGATCTCCACCACTTCGCGCAGTCGCGTCAGCGACGGTTCGAACTTCACGCCGTGAAAGTGCTCGATGACGTTGATCCCGCTGGTGCCAAACCCGGCGATCATGCGGCCGCCCGAGAGTTCATCGAGTGTGGCGAAGTGCTGCGCCAGCGCCGCCGGCGTCCGCGAGTAGACGTTGACGATGCCGGTGCCGAGGCGAATGCGTTTGGTGCGCTCGGCGACCTGGGTCAGCAGGGTGAAGCAGTCACGCCCCCAGGCCTCGGCGATCCACACCGAATCAACGCCGACTTCATCGGCGATCTTGACCCGCTCCAACGCCCGCTCGCGATCGAAGCTACCCTGCCAGTCAAAGGAGATTGCCAATTTGCGCCCCATGTCCGTCCTCCTGCCCGCGAGCGTGCGGCGCCGCACTCATACGACAGGCGGCGGCAGCTGGCTAGATGCGCCCTTCCCCCTGGTGCTATAAGCGGCCACACCAAAGGAGGGACAGATGGCTAAGAAACCCAAGAAGGCGCCGCGAGCGAAGGCCAAGGCGGGCAAGCGCCCCGCGGCAAAGAAAGTCGCAACGCGACGGATGATCCGAAAAACAGTGGCAAAGCCGGCACAGCGCAAACCGGCAACCAAGGCGGCGGCAGCGCCGACGGCGCGGCCCGCCACGCCGAATCCGCTTCGCGCCCTGGCGCAGCGGATCGTCGAGCTCACCCTCAGCCACAACGACGAGGCGTCGTTCACGCTCTACTCGGATTTCGTCGAGTCGGCGGAGCCGGGGCAGCCACCTGCCGTTGGCATCGAAGCCATCCGGAAGAAGTTCGCGATGTGGCGCGGCATGGTCAGCGACTCGTCGTGGCGCGTGCGCAACGTGTGGGTTGACGGCAACACCATCATCATCGAGTGGACCGGTCGCGTCACCTTTGCCGCGACTGGCAAACAGGCCGACCTCAACGAAGTGGCCATCCACGAGATCGCCAACGGCAAGATCGTGCGCGAACGGTTCTACTACGATCGCAGCGCGTTGCAGCCGTGAGGGGAGGCCCCTTGTGGCAGACGAAGATGTGCAGAAGGAACTCGAGCGCTTACGGGCTGAAAACGAAGCGCTCAAAGCCACGCGCCGCCCCGGTACGCTGAGCTTTCGAGTCTCCGACAAGGGCGCGGTGTCGGTCTACGGACTCGGCCGCTTTCCGGTGACGCTGTATCAGGAGCAGTGGGATCGTTTGTTGGCGGCAGTGGATGAGTTGCGCGTGTTCATCGACGCCAACCGTTCGCAGCTCAAGAAGAAGGAATAGGGAGCGCCCCGCGGCGCTCCCGCCCATTCACTACATCAGTTTCTTCCACCACGGCGCGCCGGATTGATCGTACTTCAAGGCGCCGGCCTTCTTGGCCGGCGCCTTCGTCCCGCGCGCCGCCGTCGGCTTCTTCTTGCTGACTTTCTTCGTGACCTTCTTTGCCATACGAACTCAACTCCTTTGTGCGACAGTCGCGTGCATGTAGAAGCACGATCGGCAGACGGCCGCAAGTCGGCGCGCGTGCCGAAGGACCTGCGGTGTCAGGCCACTTCGCTGTCTATTGTATTCTACGCATCGGGCAAATTTGGTGTTGGAATGGGCTTCCAGCGTAGTGTACAAACTTGAAGGGATGTTTGTGATTTCCACATCGGCAACGTGAGTAGACGCGATGGCTGCGAAGACCGAAGGCAACCTATCACAAGCCGGGATCATCCTGTTAGTCGAGGATGACCCCAACGATGCGGAGATGACGGTTCGCGCGCTGCGGCGCGCGCGCCTGCTGAATCCGGTGCGTGTGGTGCCCGACGCTGAGAACGCGCTGATGGTGCTCCAGCGTCAGGAGTACGAAGGGCGCACTGAAGACCGACGCGTCGATCTGCTGCTGCTCGATCTCGGCCTGCCGCGCATGAGCGGGCGCGAGTTGCTCGATACGATCTGGGACGACCGCCACCTGCAGCACATCCCAACGATTGTCCTGACCAGTTCGGATTCGATGACCGACCGACTGCGAAGCTACAAGCACGGAGCGCTCGCGTTCCTGAACAAGCCGATCGACGTGACTGAACTGTTTCGGGTGTTGAGCGATCGCAGTGATGCGGGGCTGGTGTTCGTTCGCACCGGAGGAAAAGGGTAAGTCGGTGCACCAGCCCCTCGTGCACGGCTGCGGGTGTGACGCCGCGCGGCAGTGCGGGCCGCGATGAAACATACCTTGAACCTGTTATGCGTGGACGACGATCCCGCCGACGTCGACCTTGAACGTAGCGCGCTGCGCCGCGAGTTTACCGTTGTGGCAACGCGAGTGGATACCGCCGTGGGCTTTAGCGCGGCGTTGCGATCGGGCCAGCACGAAGTCGTACTGTGCGACTATTCCATGCCGCACTTTTCCGGCCCCGAAGCGCTGACATTGTGGCAGGCCGCAGGCGCGCCGATCCCGTTCGTGTTCGTCAGCGGCAAATTGAGCGAAGAAGTCGCGGTCGAGTGCATCAAGGCGGGCGCGACCGACTATGTGCTGAAGCACAACCTGACGAGACTGCCCACCGCGGTCGGGCGCGCCCTGCGCGAGTTTGCCGCCGCGCGCGAGTTGCGCCGCGTACAAGCCGAACGGGCGCGCATTGCGGCTGCGGTCGAGCAGATGGACGAAGGGCTCCTGATCACCGAGCCCGATGGCCGCATCGTCTACGTCAACCCGGCCTTCACCCGTGTCACCGGCTACGAGCCCGCCGAGGTCATTGGCCAGACCCCGGGGCTGGTTCGCCCCGAAACCACTCCGCCCTCTCTGTACGCCGACATGTGGCAGCGCCTCGCCGCTGGCGAATTGTGGTCCGGTCACCTCGTCAACCGGCGGCGCGACGGGAGTTTCTACGATGCTGAAGTCACGATTACCCCTGTGTTTGACAACGAAGGACGGCTGATCAACTTTTGCTCGATCCAGCGCGATGTCAGCGCGCGCGTCGCCGCCGAGCGGCACCTGCGCGAACTCAATGCTCAGCTGGCGGAAACCGATCGCTTGAAAGATGAATTCCTTGCCGCCTTTTCGCACGAGCTGCGGACGCCGCTGCACGTCATCCTCGGCTATGCCGACCTGTTGCAAAGCAGCGTCGGTGCCGAGCTGGACGTGGACGCGAGCGCAAAGATCGGGGCGATCGCCCACAGCGCCGAGCGCCTCGCGAAGTTGATCAACGAAACGCTCGACTTGGCGAGCTTGCGCATCAACGCTATCCGACCGCAGTTCGAAGCGTTCGACCTCGCCACGCTGGTACGCGAGGTGACCGAAGCTTCCGCGCCGCTGGCGGCCAGCAAGGGCGTGGCGTTGCACTGCGAGGCTCCGGCCGCGCCGGTTCTGGTCACCACCGATTCGATGCGCGTCCGCCAGGTGATCGACAACCTCGTCGACAACGCGGTGAAGTTCACCGATCGCGGCGAGGTGCGCGTCTGCTCGACGGTCGACGCCGGCCAAGCGATCGTCGAAGTGCGCGACACCGGCATCGGCATAGCCGCCGCCGATATCCCGCACATGTTCGAGGACTTTCGCCAGCTCAGCGCGGGCTCGACGCGCCGCTACGGTGGCTGCGGCCTCGGGCTCGCGCTGACCAAGCGCTGCCTCGTGCTACTCGGTGGCCGCGTCGAGGTCGAAAGCGAACTCGGCCGCGGCAGCTGCTTCCGCGTCACGCTGCCGCGCACGCCGCCGACCGCGGCGGATTGACCCCGTAGCCGCAGGCTCTAGCCTGCACTCGCACAGCGCTTGATCCAAGTGGGCGCGCACGCCACTATCCGCGCCGCGGAAGGAGAGAGCGGATGAGTCTGAACGGCGTTGCGTTTCTGTTTCCGGGGCAGGGTTCACAAGCGGTGGGGATGGGTCGCGGTCTGTACGACGAGTTTTCCGCGGTCCGCGAGTTGTTCGCCGAAGCGGACGCCGCGCTCGGGTTCGCGCTGTCTCGCGTCGTGCTCGACGGACCCGAGGACGAGCTGCGCCGGACGGCCAACACGCAGCCAGCCATCGTCTTGGTGAGTGTCGCCGCGTACCGCGTGCTCAATCTGGAGCCCGCAGTGGTTGCGGGCCACAGCCTGGGTGAGTATTCCGCGCTGGTGGCGGCCGGCGCGCTCGACTTCCGCGATGCCATCGCGTTGGTGCACAAGCGCGGCCGCTACATGCAAGCGGCGGTACCCGAAGGGCAGGGCGCGATGTTCGCGCTGCTGGGCGCGGAACTCGACGCGGTTGAGGGCGCGATTGCGTCGCTGAGCGACGGCGTGGTCGACATCGCCAATCTCAATGGGCCAGGACAGATCGTGATCGCCGGCGAGCGTGACGCGACGCGGGCGGTCGCTGCCGCGGCGGGCGGCAGAGCGGTGGAGCTGCCCGTCAGCGCGCCCTTTCACTGTCGGCTGATGCAACCAGCCGAGGAACGTTTGCGCGCCGACCTCGCGGCCATCACGTTCCGCGATCTCCGCGTGCCGCTGTTCAACAACGTCGACGCGAGGATGATTCGCACCGCGGCCGATGCGCGCGATGGCGTGGCGCGTCAAGTCAGTCGTCCGGTGCGATGGCATGAGCTGATGACGCGCATGGTGACGGATGCGGGCATTCACACGGTAGTCGAAGTCGGCCCCGGTAGCGTACTCACCGGCCTCGCCCGCCGCATCGACCGGAATTTAAGACGCCTCAACGTTGACGACCGCGCCTCCCTCGATGCGACGCGGGCGGCGTTGGCGGGCGCGGCGTGACGGCGAGTCATTCGCCCACCTTGATACCGGGAGGCAAAGTTGCATAGATAAACCCCACACAGCGCCGGCACACAGTGCCGGATGGTTGGGCGCTCCAAATCCACAGCGCAAGAAGGGGATCATCATGACCGATCGCACGCGAGAGATTTTGAGCTGGTACGGCAGCGACACGCTCGGAACCCGCACCAACATTGCCCGCCTTCTGAATCATGGCCGACTCGGTGGGACGGGCAAGCTCGTCATTCTGCCGGTTGATCAGGGTTTCGAACACGGTCCGGCGCGTAGCTTCGCGCCCAATCCAGCCGGGTACGATCCGCGCTACCACTTCGAGCTGGCGCTGGCGGCGGGGTGCAACGCGTACGCAGCGCCGCTCGGCTTCCTCGAAGCCGGCGCGGCGGAGTTCGCCGGGGACATCCCGCTGATCCTCAAGCTCAACAACTCCGACTCGCTGACCGGCGGCGCGGATCCGTGTCCAGCGATCACCGGCAGCGTCGACGACGCGCTGCGGCTCGGCTGCGTGGCGATCGGCTTCACCATCTATCCGGCCTCGGCGGCGCGCAACGAGATGTTCGGCCAGATCCGTGCGCTGTCGGAAGAAGCCAAACGCAAAGGTCTCGCGGTTGTCGTATGGTCGTATCCGCGCGGCTCGGGCATCTCGAAAGAAGGGGAGACCGCCATCGATGTGGTCGCCTACGCGGCACAGATTGCGGCGCAGCTCGGTGCGCATGTGATCAAGGTGAAGCCGCCGACGGCGCACATCGAGCAGTCGGCCGCCAAGAAGGTGTACGAGAAGGAGCGCATTCCCGTCGGCACGCTCGCCGAGCGCGTCCGTCACGTCGTGCAGAGCGCCTTCGGTGGCCGCCGCATCGTGATCTTTTCCGGCGGCGAAGCGAAGGAGACCTCCGCGATCTACGACGAAGTGCGCGCCATTCGCGATGGCGGCGGCTTCGGATCGATCATCGGCCGCAACTCGTTCCAGCGTCCGAAGGACGAGGCGGTGAAGTTCCTTCACGCTGTCATGGACATCTACGCCGGCAAGACCAAGTGATGCGCGCGGAGGCGACGACCATGCCGATCGAACAGTTACTCTCTCGTGAATTCCTGCGTGTCGTCGAAGAGGCGGCGGTGGCAGCGGCGCGGACGATGGGGCAAGGCGACCGCAAGTACGCCGACCACGTTGCCGTCGAGGCCATGCGCAAAGCGATGGACGCGCTGGTGATGCGCGGCGAAGTCGTGATCGGCGAAGGTGAACGTGACGAAGCGCCGATGCTGTACATCGGCGAGAAGGTCGGGCGTGGGCGTCCGGAAGATCCGGAAGTTGCCATCGCCGTTGATCCCCTCGAAGGGACCAACCTGTGCGCCACCGGCTCGCCCGGCGCGATCGCCGTGCTCGCGGCGTCCAACAAGGGTGGGCTGCTCAACGCGCCCGATTGCTACATGGAGAAGATCATCGTCGGCCCGGCCGCCAAGGGCGCGGTGCATCTCGATGCCAGCGTGGTTGAGAATCTCAAGGCGATCGCCTCGCGCCTACGCCGGGCGGTTACCGATCTCGTCGTGATCGTGCTCGAACGCGAGCGCCACACCAAGCTGATCGAGGACATTCGCATCGCCGGCGCCCGCATTCGGCTCATCTCTGATGGCGATCTTTCCGCCGGCATTGCGGCCGCGGTGCGCGGGACCAACGTGCACGCGGTGATGGGCACCGGCGGTGCGCCGGAAGGTGTACTGACGGCGGCGGCGCTGCGTTGCCTCAACGGCGGCATGGAAGGGCGGCTGGTCCCGTTCAAGCCGGGTGACGAAGAGCGCAAGAAGTTCGAAGAGCGCTTGGCGAAGATGGGGATCAAAGACCCGAACCGGATCTACGATGAGCGCGACCTGGCGTCGGGCCCGGAGATCATCTTCGCGGCCAGCGGTGTGACCGATGGCAGCATGCTCAAGGGCGTGCGCTTCTTCGGCCACGGCCACCGCACGCACTCGCTGGTGATCTCACTGCGCGATCACATCGTGCGCTTCGTCGACACGGTTCACCTCAACGACACGCCCGATGCGGTGGTGGAATTTTGAAGAGGAAGTCAGAAGTCGGGAGACAGGAGTCAGAATGCGGAGTACCGAGTGACGGAATCTCCGGATTCTGGCTCCTGACTCCTGTCTCCCGTATTCCTCTCCTCATCCCTGAAACGCTGCGCGGACTTCGGCACGGAATTCCGGCCGGCACAGCACGTCGAGTGCCGTCATCGCCAGTGCCTTGGCGCCATCGATCACGGCCTGATCGCCACTGGGCGAGGCGGCGCATTCGGCGAACTCGGTCGAGTGCAGCGGCACGGTCGCCGGTGCAGCCGCGATCATCGGGTGAATCGAGGGCACCAGTTTGCTGAGGTTACCCATGTCGGTGCTGCCTGACACCGCGGCCGGGACGATGCGCATGTCCAGCATAGTGCGGCCGAGCCGCCGCAGGTTGGCGGTATACGCGTCGGCCAGCGGTTGATTGGTGTCCATGTCGGAATATTGCTCGCCTTCCCAGTGATATTCGAGTCGCGCGCCAGTGGCTTCGGCCCCGGCGCGGAAGCAGCCGAGTACGCGCGCCTTGAGTTTCTCCAGGCGGCCCTCGGTGGCGGCGCGGATGTAGAACACCCCGGCGGCGTGGTCGGGGACAATGTTCGGCGCTTGGCCGCCATCGGTGATGATGCCGTGAATGCGCTCGGTCTGGCGGATGTGTTGGCGGAGCTGGGCGATGGTGTTGTAGGCGGTGATCAGCGCGTCGAGCGCGTTGATGCCGCGATGTGGAAACGCGGAGGCGTGCGCCGCTTTGCCGTGGTAGGTGACCACGATGGTTGCCACCGCGAGCACGTGCATCGCGGGCAGGTCGGCACCGGCGGGATGGACCATCATTGCCGCATCGATGTCGGCGAAGGCACCGCGGCGGGCCATCACGATCTTGCCGCCTCCACCTTCTTCGGCCGGTGTGCCGAAGACCACGACGCTGCCGCCGGTCCGTTCAACCACGCGCGCGAGTGCGGCGCCGGCGCCCGCGCCGGCCGTGGCGATGATGTTGTGCCCGCAGCCGTGACCGATGCCCGGGAGCGCGTCGTACTCACACAACACGCCGACGCGCGGCGCCCCGCTGCCGATGCGTGCGATGAACGCCGTCGGCAACTCGCACGCACCGCGCTCAACCTGATAGCCGACGCGCTCAAGGTAGTCGGCCAGCCAGGTACTGGCCTGGTGTTCCGCGAAGCACAGCTCAGGATGGGCGTGAATACGACGGCTAAGCTGGATCAACCGGTCACGCTCGCCGTCGACCGCGGCGCAGACCTGGTCTTTGAGTTGGATCAATGGATCGGTCACGGGGTCCTCACTGTGCCGGCTCAGATTCGGGCGCGGCGGCCGGCTCGGCCGGCGGCGACTCGTGGTACATGTCTTCGAGATCGAGAATGCCCTCAGCGAGTGAGCGGACGTCGTCGTCTTGGTCGTTGAGCGCTTTCTGCGCCGCGGCGACGGCGTGCTCGCCGCCCATGTCCGCGAGAACGCCGAGGGCTTCAAAACGAATCTCCGGGTTGTCGTCACCGAGTGCGCCGGCGATGGCATCGATCGGTTCGTTGCCGCCGAAGTCGCCCAACGCCTCGATCGCCGTCATGCGGACGTCGGGATCTTTATCGCTGAGTGCGCGCGTGAGCACGGGCACCGCCTCCGGATCTTCGGATGCGCCGAGGAGGACAACGGCGGTGAGACGCTTCTCCGACTCTGGATCGTTGAGCGCCATGTCCTTCAAGCCCTCGAAGTCCGGCTCATCTTCCAGCAATGAGGGTATGCCCGGGACATCTTCGTCGGGCGCGGCGAAAAAACCCGGCTTGGCGTTGAGCGCCCCCTGCGGTAAGGCGCGCGTACCCGCGGTGCCTGCCATGTTGCCGCGGCCGCCGATTCCACCACCGCTGCCGGCGTTGCCGCTCGCGCCGCTTCCGCGCGTGCCCCATTCGTCGCGCAACTGCGCTAGGCGGTCCTGTACGCGCTGGCTGCGATCAACGTGCCGGATTGGTCGTACCGGATCCTCGGGTGCGCGGCGCAGGCCGATCCACAGCACCAATGCCAGGATCACCACGGCCACCCCCGCCCCGATCTTCAAGCTCAGGGGCCACGACTTCATGGTCAGATCTCCACTTCGTTGAGCGCGGCGGTCCGCACTCGGGCCGGCGCGCAGCGCCGGTCGCGTTCGTTCTCATAACACCGGCGCAACTTGTCCATCACCTGCACCTCGACGCCGAGCGCTTCTCGCAGCACGGTGCGGTCGCCCAACGCGATCGCGTCGTCAGCACGGCCGGCGCGCCACAGCGCGTCCGCCTCGTCGAGCAGCGCGCGGTCACCATCATCGAGGTGAGGGGGGTAGGCGACCAAGAGGTTCTCCACTTCAGCGGGCTCGAGCTTCAGTACGCCGTTGCCCATGTGCCGCCCGAGCAACTCGCACCCGAGTAGGGCAGCCGTATTGAGAAAGGACGCGGCCACCGCTGCGGTATTCACTCCGGCGCGCGGTCGTACACTGTGCAAGGCGTTCACGTGGGTCACGCTGGCGTCATTGAGTAGCATGCGCGGCAGACGTCCACAAAGGTAGGTCAGCAACGCGGCCGGCGCCGGGGTCCGCGGCAAGGCGTACCACACCGGCCGGCGCCGGCAGGTCGCGCGCACTGGCAAGCCTTGGCGCTCGCCGTCGTCGAGATAGGCGCGGGTGGCGCGGTTGAGCTTGGCTGTGGGCGGGATCGTGAGCAGGAAGCTCGGCTTGCCGGCGTCGCGCCACGCTTGCCAGTCCGTGTGCGGACAATCAAACCGGGATTGGCATTGGCGGTGGGTAAGAGTGGCCGCAGGAACGCAGGATCGATGCCAGCCGCACGCGCGGCGGTCAGCTGGAAGAAATGATTCGCCCCGCTGACGATGCCCGAATCGATGCGCACGAGATCGCCCAAGCGCCGCAGCACTCCGTCCCGCTGCAGTTCGCGCAACAGCGCCCGTCCGGGCGTTGGCAGCGACGCGCCTGACCATCGCAAAGAGGCCGGCTCAGCCACCCAGGCGTTGTCGTCATCGGATGTCGCCAGCGCGGCGGTAAGTTCAGCCGCATCATTAACGCGCCGCGTGCGGACGCCCGCGTTGCCGGCGGCGTCACCGAGCAGGGCGGCGACTTCGCCGAAGCCCGGGAGCGGCCGCGCGAAGGTCGCCACCGTCAGTGCCGGAAACAGTTGCGCCACGTAGCTGCGCACATCGGCCGCGTAGTGCGCGTGCACCATGGCCGCCGGTACAATCAGCGCAAGCCGGCCTCCGGGTCGCACGAACGACGCCGCGTGGACGACCAGCGCCGCCCAGGGTGGAGCAGTGTCGGGCAGCGCGATGCCAGCCTCGGCGGCGACGCGCCGTGCATGGGCGCGGGCGGTGGCGGTAGGTGCGCGCTGGTGACGCGCGGGCTCGGTAGAATCAATCGCGCCGAGCACGACCGTGACCGCCGGCGGACCCGAGCGATGAAATGGCAACCGCGCCGGCGATTCGACGCGCAGAAAGTCGAGGCGCTGGATCTGTCGCGACGCGCTGCCGGTCACTTCACGCAGCCGACGGGTCGCGCGCGCACACGCTTCGGTATCCGCATCGTAGCCGTGGATCTGATTCAGCGCGGCAGTAGGTGTGCTGCCCAGTTCGATCAACCGCGCCGCCGCGGCAGCGACAAACGCTCCGTCGCCGCAACTGGGATCGAGCACGACGTCATCGGCCGTGCGAATCGCCCACTGCGCGATGGCCGCTACCAACTGCGCGGGAACCACCGGCACGCCAGCGGCCGGTGTCGCGGCGGCCCTCGCGGTTCCAAAATGCTCGCGCAGCAATAGCGCGCTCTCGGCCGGATGCGTTTGCAGGATCGCTTGCAGATCGGGCGGCAATCGTCCAGCCAGCAGCAGCAACTCGTCTTCGCACGACCGATCGAGGGATGCGGCGAGCTGCCGGATGAGCGCGTCGTCGGCGGTGATGAGGCCGCGTTCGATGCGGCTGAGTTGGCTCGCCGTGATGCCGGCGGCGGCCGCCACGTCGGCGACCCGGAGGCCGCGGGTCTGGCGCAGGGCGCGCACGCGCTCTCCGAAGAGGTGCGTCATGGGGTCATGGCATCAGGCGGTCGAGGCGACCTCGGGTGCGCGGCGCTCCAACCGTTCGAGCTTGGCGTAGAGCGATTCGACCTCATCTTTGAGCTGGGCAAACTCGCTGAACACGGTCTGCGGGTTGGGATGGCGCTGGTAGAACTCGGGATCGTTGATGGTCGCGGTGAGGCTGCCGAGCCGCTCTTCCTTCTCGGCGATGAGGCGCTCGAGGTCCGCGGCTTCGCGCGCACGTTTTTCAATCTCACGCGTGGCCCGCTTGGCCGCGGCGCGCTCGCCCGCGTCCGCCTGGCGTTCGCCGTTGGTGGCCGCGGGGCGCGGCGGTGCCGGTCGGGAGACGATCGACGGTTGGTTTGGCTCCGCCGCCTCGATGGCCTTCTTGGCGAGGTACGCTTCGTAGTTGCCGAGGTAGCGAACGACGGTGCCGTGGCCGACTTCGAGTACTTCATCAGGCAAGTGATCGAGGAAGTAGCGATCGTGCGCGACGAAGACGATGGTCCCGGTATAGTCGAGCAGCGCTTGCAGCAACACCTCCTTGGCCGCGAGGTCGAGGTGATTGGTCGGCTCGTCGAGCAGCAGGCAATTCATCGGGTGCAGCAGTAGGGTCGCCAGCGCGAGGCGGCTGCGCTCGCCGCCGCTCAGGACGCGCGTGCGCTTGTACACGGTGTCGCCGCTGAACAGGAAGGCGCCAAGCAATGTGCGCACCTGCGGCACCAAGGCGACCGGCGCGGCTTCGGTGACCACATCGAGCACGGTCTTGTCGGGATCGAGGTGGGCGCCGCGATCCTGCGCGAAATAGCTCAGCGTGACGTTGTGCCCGACGCGGCGCTCACCGGCATCGAGCGCGTCGACGCCCGCCCACATCCGCATCAAGGTCGACTTCCCGGCGCCGTTGGGACCGACCAGCGCAATCTTGCGGCCGCGCTCGATGGCCACATCCACGTGGTCGTACACCGTCAGGTCGCCGTACCGCTTCGCCGCCCCGGTCAGCTCTAGGACGATGCGGCCGCTGCGGGCCGGTTGCGGAAAGCGGAAGTGGACCGTGCGCACGCCGCCGTCGGGCGGTTCGAGGCGGTCGATCTTCTCGAGCTGCTTGACGCGGCTCTGCACCAGCGCGGCCTTGGAAGCTTGGTAGCGGAAGCGATTGATGAAGCTCTCGATGCGCGCGATCTCCTCTTGCTGCAACCGATAGGCTTCTTCCTGCTGCGCGATACGCTCTTCGCGTTCGTCGAGGTAGTGGCTGTAGTTGCATTCGAAGTCGGT
>JBGOUW010000035.1:0-16404 GCA_041477755.1 Binatia bacterium | reverse complement strand
CTTCAACGGCACCAAGGACCCGGTCACCATCATCAAGCTCAAGGAACTGTACGACTTCCTGGAAGACGCCGTTGATCGCTGCGAGGACGTGGCTAACATCCTCGAAGGCGTCGCGCTCGAGTACGCGTAAGCGGCGCCCGGATCGTACCAGCGTTACATACTCTCCGTGGGTGGTGGGATGGGTTTGATTGTCTTCCTCATCGTCGTGGCGCTGGGGTTTGACTTCATGAACGGCTTCCACGACGCCGCTAACTCGGTGGCGACCGTGGTGTCGACTCGCGTGCTGACGCCACGGCAGGCGGTGGCGTGGGCCGCGTTCTTCAACTTCGTGGCGGCGTTCGGCTTTGGCGTGGCGGTGGCGGCCACGGTCGGGAAGGGCATCATCGATCCCTCGGCAGCGACGCCCACGGTGGTGTTCGCCGGGTTGGCGGCGGCGATTGCGTGGGATGTCATCACGTGGCTCTACTCTCTCCCGACCAGTTCCTCGCATGCGTTGATCGCCGGCTTCGCCGGCGCCGCCATCGCCGCTGTCGGGCCGCAAGCGGTGATCGTGTCCGGTGTGTTGAAAATCGTGATATTCATCTTCATCTCGCCTGTCGTCGGACTGGTGATCGGCGTGACGATGATGACGCTGACACTGATCTTCGTGCGGCGTTCGACACCGGCCGTTGTCGACAGCCTGTTCCGTCGGCTGCAACTGGTGTCGGCGGCGCTCTACAGTCTCGGCCATGGCACCAACGACGCTCAGAAGACCATGGGCATCATTTCGGTCCTGCTGTTCTCGGCCGGCTATCTCGGAAAGACTTTCTACGTGCCGTTCTGGGTGGTGCTGTTGTGCCACGCGGCGATCGCGCTCGGCACGATGTTCGGCGGCTGGCGTATCGTCAAGACGATGGGAATGCGCATCACCAAGCTGCAACCGATCGGCGGTTTCTGCGCCGAGACCGCGGGCGCGATCACGCTGATCGGCGCCGCGATGGCGGGTATTCCGGTGAGCACCACCCACACCATCACCGGCGCGATTGTCGGCGTCGGGGCGAGTCGCCGCTTGTCGGCCGTGCGCTGGGGCGTGGCGCGCACCGTCGTGTGGGCGTGGATACTCACGGTGCCGTGTACCGCCGCGATCGCCATGCTGATCGTCGAGTTGTTGCGAATGATCGGTCTCTGATTCTCGCTGGGCGCGCCCAAGCAACGCGCGAGGAGTGTCGGATGTTTCGCTTGGACCACAAGATCGCGGTCGTGACCGGTGCCGGCTCCGGCATCGGGAGCGCGATCGCGATCACGTTCGCGTCGCGAGGAGCGCGGGTCTTTGTCCTCGAACGTGAGATGTCGGCGGCCGTGGCAACGGTCGACCAGATTCGCGCGGCCGGCGGTGCCGCCGACGCGATCCTCTGCGACGTGGCCAGCGCGGCATCGGTGACCGCGGCGTTCGACCAGATCGATGCCGCCGCCGGTCGGCTCGACATCTTGGTCAACAACGCCGGCATCGCCCACATCGGCACGGTGGCGAACACGACCGAGGCGGACTTCGATCGCATCTACGCCGTGAACGTCAAGGGCGTGTTCCTGTGCTCGCAAGCCGGAGTCACGCGCATGCTGCGCAGTGGTGGCGGCGCCATCTTGAATTTGGCGTCGATCGCCTCGCTCATCGGGCTGCCCGACCGCTTCGCATACTCGATGAGCAAGGGGGCGGTGCTGACGATGACCCGCTCGGTCGCGGTCGACTATATCAAGCAGGGCATTCGCTGTAACTGCATCTGCCCCGCCCGTGTCCATACGCCGTTCGTCGACGGCTACCTGCGCGACACGTACCCCGGGCGCGAGGCGGAGATGTTCCGCCAGCTTTCCGAGTATCAGCCGATCGGTCGCATGGGTACGCCGGAGGAAGTTGCGGCGCTGGCGTTGTACCTGTGCTCCGACGAAGCGTCGTTCATCACCGGCCAGGCCTACCCGATCGACGGCGGCGTGCTGGTGGTCTGATCTCTCTTCTCCCTCTCCCTCTGGGAGAGGGTCGGGGTGAGGGCCACATACCGAAAGGACTCAATGAGGAAACCTACGACATGAAGCGATACGCTCGCACGCTCAACCTGAAGGACGATCCCGCCATCATCGCCCGCTACGTCGAGTATCACCGCAGCGTATGGCCCGAGGTGGAACGCGGACTACGCGCGATCGGCATCGAGCGGATGCTGATCTGGCGGCTCGGCCGGCGGCTCTTCATGCTGATGGAGACGGTCGATGGCTTCGATCCCGAGCGCGACTTCGCGCGCTACATGGAGAGCGATCCACGCATCCGCGAATGGCAGGCGCTAATGGAAACCTTTCAGGAGCCCGTGCCCGAAGCCAAGCCGGGTGAGTGGTGGGCAGACATGGATCTGGTCTACGTGCTGGAGGAAGGGGCCAACGCTACTTGATCCGTCCGATCGGTCCGATCGGTCTGATCCTCCGTCACTCCGCCCACGCCGCACCGTCGGGGAATTCGAACTCGGCCAGCGACGCCGGGTGCATCTCGATGCTGAAACCCGGCGCGGTTGGTACTCGATAGTGGCCGTTGCGCACGACCACCGGTGCGACGAAATGTTCGTGCAGGTGATCGGCGAACTCGATGGCGCGGTTCTCCAAGCTTCCACTGACGCAAATATAGTCGATCAGCGAGACGTGCTGGCCGTACTCGCACAGGCCGAGTCCGCCGGCATGCGGGCATACCGGCACGCCGAACTTGGCGGCGAGCAGCAACACGGCGAGCGCTTCACTGAGGCCGCCGAGGCGGCAGTTGTCGAATTGGCAGAAATCGATCGCGTGTGCTTGCAGGAGCTGCTTGAACATCACGCGGTTCGGGCAATGCTCGCCGGTGGCGACGCCGATCGGTTGGATTGCGCGTCGAATCGCAGCGTGACCCAAGATATCGTCGGGGCTCGTCGGCTCTTCGATCCACAAGGGCCGGAATCGCGCGAGGGGTCGCATGTATTCGATCGCCTCGCCTACGTCCCACGCCTGATTCGCGTCGAGCATCAGCCACGCGTTCGGCCCGATCTCCTCGCGCACCAGCGCGCAGCGGCGGAGGTTCTCGTCGGCGTCGCGTCCGACCTTGATCTTGAAGCGTGTCCACCCGGCGGCGAGTGCCTCGCGACACAGCGTGCGGACTTTGTCATCGGGGTAGCCCATCCAGCCAGCGGAGGTGATGTACGCGGGGTAGCCGTCGCGCCGCATTTCGGCTTCGCGCTCGGCGCGCGTGGCCGCGTGGCGGTGGAGAATGGCGAGCGCGTCGTCGCGGGTGAGCGCGTCGCTGAGGTAGCGGAAATCGATGCAGGCGACGAATTGCTCCGGCGTCATGTCGGCAACCAGCTTCCACACCGGCTTGTTTTCCACTTTCGCCCACAGATCCCACACGGCGTTGACGATCGCGGCGGTGGCGAGGTGGATCACGCCCTTCTCCGGTCCGATCCAGCGCAGTTGGCTTTCGCCCGTGAGGCGGCGCCAGAATCCGGCCATGTCGGCGATGATAGATTCGAGCGTCTGCCCCACCACCAGCGGGGCGAGCGCGTGGATGGCGGCCACGCACACTTCAGTGCCGCGCCCGATGGTGAAGGTGAGCCCGTGCCCTTGCAGCACATCGCGGTGATCCGTCGTCAGCACGACGTAAGCGGCTGAGTAATCGGGATCGGTGTGCACGGCATCAGACCCGGCGAGCGTACGTGAGGTCGGCGTGCGGATGTCGCGGGGGTGCAGTGCGGTGATGGTGTGCAGCATGGTTCTCCCTCCGGGCGGCTGGTATAGCATGTGCACATTGAGAGCGAAGATGGTCGACGTTCCCACCGGTTCATGATGGACGCTGCCAGTCGATTCTCCGACTTGCGCCAACGCTGGCCGCTGCCGAGCGTGCCGCGGCCGATCGTCATCGTCGGCGCCGGCAGCATCGTCCGCGATGCGCACCTGCCGGTGTACAAGCGACTCGGCCTCCCGGTCACGGGCATCTTTGACGTGAACCCGGCGGCGAGTCATGAGCGGGCGGAGACCTTTGGTATCCCGCGTGTGTTCGATTCGCTCGACGCGGCGCTCGCGACGCCGGACGCGGTGTTCGACGTGGCAGTACCGCCGGCTGAAATTGCGGGCATCCTTGACCGCATGCCAGCCGGCGCGGCGGTATTGATCCAGAAGCCGATGGGCCGCGACCTCGCCGATGCGCGTCGTATCCGCCAGATCTGCCGCGCCCACCAGCTCACCGCGGCAATCAATTTTCAACTGCGCTTCGCGCCCAACATGCTGGCCCTGCGCGACGCGTTGCAGCGCGAACTGCTCGGTGACGTCACCGACATCGAAGTGCGACTCAACTTACACACACCATGGGGTTACTGGGCGTTTCTGCAAGGCGTACCGCGGCTCGAGGTGCTGGTGCACTCGGTCCACTACATCGATCTCATTCGCGCGCTGATTGGTGAACCGCGCGGCGTCTACTGCCGCGGTGTGCGTCATCCGGATCTTGCCGAGTACCCCGACGTACGCACCAGCATCATTCTCGACTACGGCGATCTGATTCGCTGCAGCCTGACTCTCAATCACACGCACACGTTCGGGACGCGGTACGGGATGTCGCAGCTCAAGGTCGAAGGCACGCGCGGTGCCGCGATCGCCAAGATGGGCGTGAACCTCAACTATCCGCACGGCGAACCCGATGCATTGGAGATCAGCACCGGCAACGACGACTGGACGAACGTGCCGCTACGCGGCTCGTGGTTTCTTGAAGCGTTCGAGGGACCGATGGCGAATCTTCAGCGCGTCGCGGCTGGCGAGGACGCGACATTGATGTCGAGCGTTGAGGACGCGTTCCATACGATGGCAATCGTCGAAGCCTGCTACGAGTCGAGCGCGCACGGTGCGACGCCGATCCCGTCGGGAGAGTGACCAGCAAATGCGCATCGATGCCCACCAGCATTTCTGGCAGTACCGGCGCGAGACTCACGCGTGGATCACTGATGCGATGGCGCAGCTCAAGCGTGACTTTCTGCCCGCCGACTTGGCGCCGCTGCTCGCCGCGGCGGGCTTCGACGGCTGCGTTGCCGTCCAAGCGCAGCAGAACGTGGCCGAAACCGAGTGGCTACTGCAATTGGCCGACGCGCATCCGTTCATTCGCGGCGTCGTCGGCTGGGTTGATCTGTGCGCGCCAAGCATCGCCGATACGCTGCGTCGGCTCTCCGCCCACTCGACGGTGCGTGGCGTGCGCCACGTCGTACAGGACGAGCCTGACGATCAATTTGTGCTGCGCGCTGACTTCCAGCGTGGCATTGCGGCGCTCGCGTCGTTCGGGTTGACCTACGACATCCTCGTCTATGCGCGCCAGTTGCCAGCCGCGATCGAATTGGTGCGCCGGTTCCCCCAGCAACGCTTTGTGGTCGATCACCTCGGTAAGCCGGATATCGGCGCGCGCCGCATCGATGACTGGCGGCGGCTCATCGCGACCCTCGCGGCGTGGCCGAACGTGTACTGCAAGCTCTCCGGGATGGTCACCGAAGCGGACTGGCGTGGCTGGAAACCAGCCCACTTCACCGCGTATCTCGACGTCGCGCTCGAAGCCTTCGGTCCGCAGCGGCTGCTGGTCGGCTCCGACTGGCCGGTATGCCTGCTGGCCGGTAACTATGGAGACGTAGTCGCCATCGTCACCGACTACATCGCCTTGCTTTCGCGCGAGGAGCAACGAGCGATCCTCGGAGGGACAGCGGTCCGCTGCTACGGGCTCGCGTGAACATATCGAGGTGAACCCAATGGAAGGACGATGCTTGTGTGGAGCCGTCGCGTTTGAGTTCCACGGTCCCGCGACCGCGATCGAGTTGTGTCATTGCGTGCGCTGCCGCTCCGCATCCGGGTCGGCGTTTGTCGCGACCTTCTACGTGAAGGCCACCGATTTCGCGTGGCTGCGGGGGCAGAAATTGATCGCGGTGTTCGACCTCCCGGTGCGCGAGAAGCCGCCGGCCTATCGCCAGTGCTTCTGCCGCTCCTGTGGCTCGCCACTGCCGATTGCGCGTGACGATGCCCGGTTCGTCGAGATTCCCGCGGGACTCATCGAAGGCGACTGTGGCTCGCGACTGATCGACCAGATTCACGTCAACCAGAAGGCGCCGTGGTGGAGTCTCGATCAATCGCTGCCGAGTTACGATGCCGCTCCGCCGCGCGACGCCCGCATGCAAATGCTGCGGGCGCTCACGCTTGATCGTAAGTGACCTCGATGGAGGCCGCGTTGGGCGCGTGGTTCGAGACGGTGGAACTGGAACGGCGAAGCATTTTGGTGTAGCGGGGTTGTCCCCAAATCCAGGCGCGCGGCCAGTCTGTGGTTGCTACGGCGCGTGCGCGATGACTATCGCGCCGGCACTCGCCAGATCAACCTGACCGACGACTGTGTCGGTCGCCCTGGCGATCACTTGGATCGTGGTGCGGCTGACCCTGCCGGTCACATACAGAGACTGGCCGTCGGGCGAGAGCGCGAGATGGAAGGCGGGTTGGCTAAAGTCGAGAACCTTCACCACCTGCTTCGTCACTAGATCGATCGCGAACAGACGCCCAGTACCAACGAGCTGGGTAACATTCGCGTAGGCTTTCTGCCCGTTCGGCGTGACGACAATGTCGACCGGACCGAGGCTGGTGGGATTGTCGAGCGGAATCTGGCCCGAAAAGGTACCGCTCGCAGCTTCGTAGATCGTGACGGCGTGCGTGCTGACCACGTATGCCGTCGTACCGTCGGATGCGAAGGCGACCGCCGCGTGCCCGAGGTCGAAGCCCTTGATCGTGCGGCGCTGCGCGTCGGTGGCGGTGTCGAGGATGACGATGTCGTCGCTGCGGTCGAGGATTACATAAGCCACGTCGCCGCTCGGCGCCACGGCCACGTACTTGGGGTGCGCCCCGGTGCCCAACTCGACGGTGCGTGCGACCGTGTGGGTGCTGGTGCGAACGACGTCGAGCCGATCCTCGCTCCGGCACGTCACGTAAAGGAATGCGTCATCCGCGCGCAACGCCAGCTTGCCCGCGCCACTACACACGGGGATTGCGAGCAGCGACGTGCCGGCTGACAGGTCGAGCACGTCGACAAACATGGCGGACGCGGAGCGCAGCACATACGCGCGCGTACCGCCACGGTCGATCACAATGTCGCGCGCGACGCCGCTGGCGCTCAGTGCGATGCTGCCGACCACGCGATTGGCCGCCACGTCGACCACGCGGATCGGCTGGCCGACGGTCTCGATTCCCACATACCCCAGCACGTCCGCAAGCGGCGTTCGCGTAGCCGTGGGCGTCGCCGTCGGTGTGGCGGTGGCCGCCGGTTCGATGAAGAATTCCAGCGTATTCGAGAGTCCGCTGCTCCCCGCGGTGTCAAATGTCTCGGCACGCACGCGGATGTGGCCGTCGGTGAAGAACTCGACGCGCTTGAGGCTCAGCGTCCACTCCCTCGAACACGACCGCCCCCGTGAACACGGTAAATCGGCGGGGAAGTCGAGCGTGCTCACCGCCTCGCCCGTTGCCGTTAAAACGATCCGAGTGAGGCCGTCGTTGTCAGTAGCTTTCGCTGTGACCTTGATGAAACCGCCCGGCACGAGGTCGACCGCAACCGTGCTAAGCAGCACGTTCGGCGCGGTGACGTCGGCGACGTGAATTGCAGCCGCGTTGGTCGTGCCGGCGACCCGAACATCTCGGTCGGTCTTGGCGACCACCGTGAGGTCGGTGTTCCCCGCGTGGGTGGCAAGCACGCGCACGTCAGCCAAAGTTGGGGTGTCATCGCGCAGTTCCACGATAGCGCCCGGCTCCGACTGCCATTCGAAGACAAACCCAGAGTCCGGCTCACTCGGAATGTCGCCAGGACTTGGCAGCGCGACCGCGGTGCACGACGTTTCACTCGGGCTCGCGGGTGGCAGAAAGAGCTGGGTCGAGAGGCAGAATACATCGAGGCCGTGCGCGGCCGTTTGGATTCGCAGTTCGCGCACTTCGGTACTGGCCACGCCCGCGACCCGAGCCGTGACCCTGTAGCGATCGGGTGGAACGACCGGCACCGATGCACTGGCCACGTTCGCGCTTTGCGCGGTCACTGAGGTCGCGCGCTCGATGATGCGTCCCCGCGGAGGGTCGGTCGCCACCCGGGTGAAGAGCGCCTCGCTCCGACAGCCGAGCACACCGCGCGTGCGCAAGGCTACTCCGTCGCGCGACGCGGCCACGTCGGTGCCGAGATCGAGCAGCTCGGGCTGAATTGACGTGTGCAGCCCGCTCAGGCCGATCAGACCGCCGAGCTCCAGTGCCTGATACCTGATGCGCACCGGACCGCAGATGCCGACGGTATCCGGGAGGCGGTAGTCGTAGAAGCCGTCGCCCGAAGTCTCGGGGTCGAGTTGGAGTCGCCCGGAAGCGAAGTCGACCCATAGGTCATCAACTTCGAGCAGGCCGAACTGTCGATAAAAAACTCGAACCCGCCCGCCGGCAGTCGGATACTGCCGAGCGTTTTCCACGGCATCACTGAACGCCACCTTCAGGACGATGCCAAGCTTCTCCAGGGACTGCTCAGTGAGGCCGCGCAGCTCGTCGGACACAATCACGCCGACACGGGCCAGCTCGGCGCGTGCCTCGTCGAGCACCGCCGCAATCGCCGGGTCGAGCGTGCGTTTCAACTGGCCGGCCGTGTCGAGGAAGCGTGACAGATCACGATACACCTCGGCCGCACGCCGCAGCTTGTCGCGCTCTGTGATCGCCGTCCCCACGAGATCGGGGACAAGCGCCTTGAGTCGCTCTGGCAAGCCGGACGCTTCGATGGCGTGATCGAGTGCCGCCCAACCCGCCTGTTGTGGATCTCGCAGCAAATCCCGGAACGTGCTTGCCGCACTGCGCACGGTTTGGATTTGCGCGCGCAGCGCCGCGATCAGCGCGGTAGCGTCGATCGCCGCCTGCCCTTGCGCGCCGCTCGTTGTTGGGTTCACGGCAGCCTCGAGGTTGAGTGCGAGCAACTGATCGGTCGTCTGGATGAGCAGGTCGAGCGTGCCCGCGGTGTCGTCCGTGGCGCCGATCGCTTGTGCCGCATCCACCCCGACCCGCAGCGCCGGGCCTGCGACATCACCCGCGAGGACGACCACGTCCGTGCGCCCGACGGACACATCCGGCACGACGACTCGCAGCGCATTGGTACCTTCCCGTCCGATCACCTCCGCCTCGATGCCGCCAAAGGTGACGCGGTCGAAGTCGGCATCCGAGCCGAGGTTGTCGACGTCGACGAGAACAACCGAGAACGGCACGATCCCCGGCGCGGTCACCGGGTGCACGGCGGTCGCGCGCGGCGCGTCGGGCGGAATCGAGCAGGCGCCGAATAGACAGTGCACAGTGCAGTCGATATCCGCGGCGGTGACGCGGCCGTCGCGGTCGCAGTCGTCGTTGCTGCACGTTGAGACATCGCCGACGGCGCGCACGACCGCCTGCACGTCGGGCACCGAAAGAGCGACGCTGCAATTGGAGTCCCCGCGCGGATAGAAGCCGGGTGCAATGGCCGTCGCCGTCGCGGTAGGCGTTCGCGTTGGGAGCGTTGGGGTTTTGCTCGGTGTACGAGTGATGGTCGGCGTGAGGACTGTCGGCGTGCGAGTCGGCGCGGCGGTGAGGGTGAGGGTCGGGGTGCGGCTCGGCGTCGCCGTGTGCCCGCCCAGAATGGTGGGCGTACGTGTCGGCGTTGCGCGCGTAGGGGTCCGCGTCGGGGTCGAAGGTGTCGCCGTCGCGAGCGCGCTGAAAGCGGGCCACACCCCGGGTGCGTTGGTCACTGCTGCGTTGTTGCTGCGGCCGAGCGGCGCCGCTTGCCCGATGGTGGTGCCGACGATGACCCCGCCGCCGCTGATGCCAACGGCGCCGCCGCCGCTGAATGCATCAGCCGTCACCGCGAAGCTTGCGCTCGACATCGGTGCCGCGCGCAGCAGACTGGGCAGCATGACGAGGGCCACCCATGGGACGAGCACCTTCGCGCTGTATCTCGCGGTCGCCACCATGCCCGGCGATTCCTCACTGCGGCGAGATTGCGTGAATGGCGGAGAGCACCGCTTCCGTTTCCGCGGGCGTCGAATCATTGCCCGTCGTAGCGAGTGAACGTAGTGGCAGCGACACTGGCGGCGCGATCTCCACCGGATCGGGCGGTCTGGGCTGGGCCGCGCGTGCCTGGAACTCGTCGCTCGCGACCACCGGGTGGTGATCTTCATAGCCGCGCCGCAACCCGTGCACGACGTAGTGCACGTCGTACGATCCGGTCCCGTCGTACAGCTCGCCGATGTCGACGCTTTCGTCGGTGATGCGGGCAATGCCGAGCCCTTTCGATTGCAGTGAGACCGGCGTGAGCTGCATCGTGACGCTGCCCGGTGCGGCCAACGCCACAAAGTGTTCCGGCAACTCGATCGTTGCTCGACCGTCAGCCAGGCGCACAACGCCGCGGTGGTAGATCGCCACCTCCGGCCCTTCCAGGCTGGTATAGATGATCTTCTTGCCCGGGTGGTTCGGATGATCGACGACGAAGTTTTTCACGTCGGCGAATATCTGGCCTTTGCCCTGCGAGTTGACGAACAGGCCGGCCTTGGCCACCGAGGTGTGATCATGCACCGAGATCGAGCCGCGATTGGGATCGCCGCTCACCGCACCGAGCAGGACGTTGAGGTTGCCGATGGCACCCTCGGGGCCTTCCAGAAACACGACGCCGTCGCCGGTCGGCATCACGCGCACGCCCACGGCTGGCAAGTTCTTCGTGTTCACCACATCGACGATGCCCTGCGCGTTCTCGTCGACGATGATCAAGACTTTGATGACGCCTTGCGCGTCGTGCAGCGTAACGACGCCGTGATTCGCGATGTTCGCGTTCGGGCCGAGTAGTACATTCCGCTGGCCGTTCGGACCGAGCAACTCCAACTTGCCCGCACCACGGTCCGTCGCCAGGAAGGACGCGACATTTCGATCGCTGTTCAGGACCGTCATCAGGCCGCCGTTGGCCACGACGCCCATGAGCGCGGCGATGTCGCCGTTCGGACGCGCGACGCTCACCGAGCCGTCGCCGCTGCCGATGACGCTAAGTGACGCGCGCGACTGGCCGGCGTCGTTGAGCGCGCCGACGAAGCCGAAATTGGGATTGGTACCAGCACCCAGGAGCACGTTGCCGCTCCCGTTCGGCCCATTGACCGTTACGCCGCCCGTAAAATTGCCGCCGGCCCGGGGCATCAGCGCAGCGCTATCGACCCCGTCCACGGTCTCCGCATCTTGCGCCCGCAGCGCGTACGCCACCGAACTGAACGGCTGGCGCGGGCTCAACGTTTCGCCGTTGATCGCCAGCTCGAGCCAACGATTCGCGCCCTCGAAGGTCGCGGCGTTGAACGTACCGGTCGGAGTTGGTCCCGTCCCGAGCCGTAGGGTGTATACGCCGTTGGCAAGCGGCGTGTTCAAGTGCTGCTCGCGATACAATCGCGTCCCACCGTTTGCCGCATCCCAGATGCCGATGTCGACATTCACCGGGCCCGCTACCGGCGCACCGCCGGCGCCGAGCACTTGGCCCTGATAGTTGATCGTCGCGGGCACGTCGGCCCTGACGCTGCTCAGCCGGCAGACGCCGATCAGGAGCAGGCTTGTCATCACAAGGTGGCGGTGCATGGACACCTCCTGAGCGGCTTCGGATGGTTGCACCGACCATACGCCCGCAACGCCGCGGTGTTCAATCCCGAGCCGCTATTCAACCGGCACGATTGAGCAGCGAACTGCGGGCGCTGGCGGCTCGCGCTAATCGCACGAAAAGCTGCGGCGCCGCGCCGCCGCCGGCCTAGTGATGGCCCGGCTGGCCGTCTGTGATACAAGGGCGACACTCAGAGGTCTGGCGGTGCCGATCATTTCGATATTCTTCGGGATCATTGTTCGAGTCTTTCACGACGACCATCAGCCACCGCACTGTCACATCGAATACGCCGAGCACCGAGCGATCGTGGCGATCGAGACTGGTCGCTTGCTCGTCGGCAAACTCCCCGTCAGAGTTGCGCGGTTGGTCGAGGAATGGCGCCGGCTGAATCTTGATCAACTGCGGCGCTGTTGGAACGACGCGCAAGCGGGCAAGCCACCCAAACGCATTCCGCCACTTGCCTAGAGGAGAGCCAGCATGAAACTGGGGAACACCATCAGACGGATCATTCGAGTCGACCCTGAACACTATCGAATCCGCTTGGAGTTTTCCGATGGGTTTCGCGACACGGCTGATCTTCGGTTTCTGTTTGAGAATCCGCGGCGCAAGCCCCTCGTCCTTGAGATTCTGCGCGGGCAACTATTTGGGAAGTGCTTTGTTGAGTCCGGCGCGCTCGCATGGCCCAACGGCTACGAGCTGTGCCCCGACGCCATCCGCACCTGGATGCACGAATCGAAATCGAGGAAGCAGCGACGCGCCGCGTGATCCACGATCGCCCCAACATCCTCCTCATCCTCGCCGACGACATGGGGTACGGTGACTTTGGCTGCTTCAACGATGGCATCTCGCAGACGCCGACGTTGGACCATCTCGTCAGCGAGGGCGTCTGCCTGACGCAGCACTACTCGGCCTCGCCGGTGTGCGCGCCGGCGCGCGCGTCGCTGCTCACTGGCCGCTATCCGCATCGCACCGGCGTCATCGACACCTTGGAGATGCGCGGGCTCGATCGCCTCGCGTTGCGCGAACGCACCGTTGCCGACTTGCTCAAGCACGCGGGCTACGTCACCGGTCTGGTGGGCAAGTGGCACAACGGCTCCCTTGATCCGCGCTATCACCCGAATCAGCGCGGCTTCGACGAGTTCGCGGGTTTCTGCGGCGGTTGGTCGCCCTACTTCGACTGGCGATTGGACCGCAACGGAACGATTGCGCGCAGCGACGGGACCTACCTGACCGATGTCTTCACCGACGAGGCCGAGCAGTTCATTCACCGCCACCGCAGCGAGCCCTTCTTCCTCTACCTCGCTTACAATGCGCCGCACTTTCCCTTCCAATCGCGCGCGGATGATGTGGCGCCGTTTCGTGACGCGGGCCGCTTCACACCCGCGGTCAGCGACATTTACGGCATGATTCGCGGCATGGATCGCGGCATCGCGCGCGTACTCGACGCGCTCGATCGCGAAGGGCTCGCCGACAACACGCTCGTGCTCTTCTCCAGCGACAACGGGCCGCAGTTCGGCGGCAAGGGCGACATGTGTACTGACCGCTTCAACTGCGGGTTCAGAGGCGCCAAACTGCTCGTGTACGAGGGCGGCATCCGGCTGCCGATGGTGTTGCGGTGGCCTGCCGGCTTCGACGGCCGGCGACAGATCCACGAGCAGATTCACGAAATGGTTCACTTCACCGACTGGTTGCCGACGCTCCTCGCCGTCGCTGGCGCGGCACTGCCGCGCGATGTGCAACTCGACGGCGTGAATATCCTGCCCATGCTGCAAGGCGAGCGTGGCAAAGTGTGCACCACGCGCTTCTGGCAATGGAACCGCTACACGCCGGTCGGCGAGTGTAACGCGGCGATGCGCGACGGCCGCTGGAAACTGGTTCGTCCAGCGATCACTGAGGCGATGGCACTCGCCAGCACTGATCTCGCGATGGACGTCGACGCGAAATATAACCCCGATGACTATACCGACATCGTGCGGACACCCGAACCAAAACGCGAGCTGTCTCCGCCGCCGGCGCCGCAACTGTTCGATCTCGTCACCGACCCGTTCGAGCAGAATGATCTCGCTCCGGCCGAGCACGAGCGAGTCAGTCGCATGCAAAGCCAGCTTGCGGCCTGGTTCGAGGAGGTCGAGGCCGAGCGCCGCGGTCTTGCGAGCGAGTGATGTGATCCCCGCTGGTGGGGCGTTGCGAAGAGCAATCCGTGCGCGCCCTGAGCGTTCCCGAGCCAGTTCAACTTCCGCCCTCGGGGGGCTCGCACGGATCCTAAAATTTGTACGTCGCCCACCCAGCTAGAAAGTTCACATCCTCTCCCGGCGGGGTTTCCTTGAGAAAAGCCCCCGCAAAGAAATGAGTGTACGCGGTGGTGAACGTGATGTGCCGATCGAGGCGCCAATCGACCTTGAGGGACAGCGCGCTTCCGATGTAGCTGGCGCTGCTCTTACCCGCCGGGCGAACGAGGTTCACCGCGACACCATAGATGCCGTCTGCCGCGCTCTGCCGCCAATAGAAGTCCCAATCTGTGGAGACTGTGGCTCGGTCACCGACGTGGAAGTCCGCCGAAGGATGTAGGTCGATGAAATTCGCTGGTCCGATGAGATCCGCTTCGTTGAAGTAGGCGCCCTTGGGAAAGAGCGCGTTGAAGGTCTGCAGGGTCTTGGCGTTGGGATTGCGGTCACCGCTTGCCGCGTCGACTTTCACGCCGAGGCGTGGTTGCAGGGGCGCGGCGGACACGGTGTACCCAGTATCAGAAGCCGCCGTCCACGCCGCGATGTTGCCGCCGCCGAAGCGCCCGAGCTGATAGAGAAACTCGAAGTTGTAGTCGCACGCGTCCAAGCGCCCCCAGAGCCGTGTGCCGAGCGAGTGTCGCAGTTCGTGCGCGGTTCCCTGGTTGAACCGCGCCTGGTCGCGATCAAGACCCAGGTAATACACATCGATCCAACCGACCGGCAGAAATGAAAGAGGGCCACTGGTGTAGACGCCCCAGAACCAGCGCTTGTAGTCGGGCCCATCGTCGAAGCTGCCAGTCTTGGTTTGTACTGGCCGCGCGCCGAAGGCGTCGATGCGCCAGTCACCTGCTGTCAGGGTTCCGCGCAAGCCATCGAAGCTTTGGCGTACGTTCGGACCCTCGCGCACCGAAACGAGGCGCTGTGAGCCGAACGCAATCTCCTGACGCCCGGTTCGGACGGTGATGGCGTACGGGGCGGTTACGTCCGCGCTGACGTCGACAAATGCCTGATTCAAGTCGAGGTCATCATCGTCCGGGGGGCGCGGCCCGCCATCACGGCTCTTCTCGAGTCCGCTCTTGAGTTGCACGAACGCTCGCACTTGCGGTCCAAGATGCAAATCGGCGTGCGCCATGTAGCGTTGTAGGAGGTAGCCATTCGGATCTTGCGTCCCTTGACCCCAGTTGTAGTGGTCAAAGTACTCATAGCGCTCACGGAGCTCGCCGCCGAGCGATAGATATTGATCCGCGTCGTGCCCCAGTCGGATGTACTTGATGGGATCCCAGACGTCGGTTCGTCGCGTGACGTCTTGAAGATAGCCGTAGGTCTCCTCGTAGCGCAGAAGTTGATACGGGGGAGGGCCGATTTGCGATTGAGCTGCGGCGGTCTGATCGGCAATCGGAAGGAGCGCTCCTACCAGACAACACAGTGACGCAAACCATGCGGCCGGCCCGCCGCTCTTCTGAACCCGAACGAAGGCGGGTTTGGTGAGCGTGTCCGTCGCCATTGCCCTCGGGCTAGGCGAGATCAAACAACAGAATCTCGGCCGGGATCTTGGCGGCAATGTGTAGTGGAGACTCGTTGCTGATGGCAGCCCCATCACCCGCGGCAAGCGCATTGCCGTTCACAACCAGGTTTCCTCGTGCGACCTGAATCCATGCGTGACGACTGGGGCGCAGGGTGTGCTGGATCTCGGTCCCGGGAGACAAGACGGCGGCGTAGAGGTCGACATCCTGGTGAATCGTGATCGACTTCTGTCGCCCATCGCGGGACGCGACCAGCCGGAGTTGGTCCCTGCGTTCGCTGTCACGAAACGCCCGTTGCTCGTAGGAGGGCGCGCCGCCGTTCTTCGCGGGGAGAATCCAGATCTGGAGAAAGTGAACCACGTCATCGCGCGAGTGATTGAACTCGCTGTGGCTGACGCCGGTTCCGGCGCTCATCCGTTGCACCTCGCCGGGGCGAATGATGGAGGAGGTTCCCATGCTGTCTTTGTGCTCCAAGGCACCCTTGAGCACATACGTGATGATTTCCATGTCGCGGTGCGAGTGCGTGCCGAAGCCCTTCGCGGGCTGCACGCGATCCTCGTTGATGACCCGAAGCTGGCGGAAGCCCATGAAGCGCGGATCGTGATAGTCGCCGAAAGAAAAGGTGTGGTGGCTCTCGAGCCATCCGTGTGCGGCGTGGCCCCGGTCATTTGATCTGCGAATTTGCATCCCAGGTGTTCTCCTTGGCGCAACGTGATCCCCGCGGCTACGCCCCTTCTTCGTACAGCCATCGCTTCACCAGCCGGGTGTA
Source organism: Binatia bacterium (assembly GCA_041477755.1). Classification (GTDB taxonomy): domain Bacteria; phylum Desulfobacterota; class Binatia; order HRBIN30; family JACQVA1; genus JACOST01. Next base: position 237 of record JBGOUW010000035.1, on the reverse strand, counting down.
GCGCGGCATGATCACGAATGTGAGCAACGCGGTGAGCGACGCCGCGACTGCGAACCCTTTCGCGAGTTGTTCGTTGAGAGGCGGCGGTACGATGATAAACAGCGGTCCGAGCAGGCGGGGCAGAATCAACGTCAACGGATAGACTGCGCTGAGGGTGAGAACGAATTGCTTCCAGGGCTTGGGGGGCTTCACGCCTCCCGGCGTAAACCAGAAATCGATTCCGGTTCTGATCTCGTG
>JBGOUW010000343.1:0-5603 GCA_041477755.1 Binatia bacterium | reverse complement strand
AGTGCAACACCTGCGGCGCCAGCACATAGCCGGCGGCGGCGAGCGCAGCGGCTTGCAGCGGGATGATGATGAACCGTTTGCGGCCGATCCACGCAATCGCCCACAGCACGCTGCCGGCGCCGAGTCCGGCCAAGATGCAGAGCGGCACCACGCCGATGAAACCGCGCGTCGCACTCGGGATCTCGTTCATCAGACTCGCGCCGCCGGGATAGAGCGCGAGCCAGAGCAGCACCAACTTCGACGCCCGATCGCGCCGCACCAGCGCCACCAATCCACCGAGCAACAGAACCGGGAGGAACGCCGGGTACAGTTCGCCGTGACCCTTCACCGCGTGGCGTGAGATTTCATCGCCGTGCTGGAATAGAAACACCGGCGAGAAGAACTGCGCATAGTTGCGGGCAAAGTGCCGCGCCATTTCTTCCAGCGGCATGCCGGGCCGGAGGAACGACGTGGTGCGGAAGTACTGGTCGCCCTGCTGGTGCGTCAAATCGAAGTGGACCACCGGGGCCACCGTGGCGGCGAGCACGATCGCCGCGAGGAACGTCTCCCGCCAGCGCTTCAACAACTGATCGATGTAGAGCAGCCCAAACCCGACCAGGAACACCGGCACGAACAGTTTGGCGATCGCATACGCGTACAGGCACGCGCCGCAGAAGAAGAACGCGACCGCCAGGGTTCGGCGTCCCTTGGTGTAGCGAACCAGGAACAGCAACCCGAGTGAGAACAGGAACGGAAACGAAATCAGCTCAAAGGCGATACGGCTAAAATGCAGGTGCCACGGACACACCGCCAGCGCGAGCGCCGCGAGCAACCCGACACCGGTCGAGAACAGCTCTCGGCAGAGGAAGAAGACGACGATGATCGTGCCGAGCCCGAACAGTGCCGAGGTCAGCCGCAAACTGAACTCGTCCAGTCCAAACAAACGAATCGGCAGAATCGCCGCATAGATGTAGGCGGGATTTTTGTAGCCGCCGAACGACCAGATGAACAGCGGGAAGTGCTCGCCGTTCTCGTCGTAGCCGGTGGTGCCGATGGCGAACGCGTTGTAGCCGAGCGCAGCTTCGTCGCAGAACAGGCCCGCCGGCACGTCGCGCAGGTTGTAGATCCGCAGCACCGCCGCGAACGCCACGATGGCGAGCAGCGCCAACAGCGCCAGGACGGGTGCCCGCTTGCTCACACGCGCACCGCTACGCCGGCCGCGTCAGGCGCGCGCCGACGCCCTTCCACGCGAGCAGGCCATACCCCGCGATCGTCCGCAGCGCGCGCATCTTGCTCGGGCTGGCTTTGAGGTCGTAGCGCAACACGAACGGGATCTCGGCGCAGCGCGCGCCGCAACGGCTCAGCTTCCACAGTACCTCAGCCGTACAGATGAACCCCCATTCGCGCAACTCGATCAGCCGGCCGCCGAAGCGCCGCAGCGCCGCTTGAATGATCGCCGCGCGCATCGCCCGGTACCCGCATGCGTAGTCGCGCACGCCGGGAATGTGCAACGCGCTCTGCAACACCATGTAGGCGCCGGTGCTGAACAGCTCGCGATAGCGCGGCACACCGCGCACCTCGGCGCCGGGCGCGAAGCGCGAAGCAATCACCACGTCGGCTCCGGCATCATCGATCTTTGCCAGCATCGCTCTCACATAGCTGGGGTCGTGGGTGTCGTCGGCGTCCATGGTCACGATGACATCGTCGGCAGCGCAATGATCGCCAACCCACTCGAAGCCGTCGCGCAACGTCTCACCCAGTCCGCGATTGTAGCGATGGGTGACGATCTCGATCGGCAGGCGGGCTTGCCAGCGGATCAAGATCGCGTTGCTATCGTCGCTGCTGCCGTCATTGACGGCGACCACTTTGCACGCCCATGACTCCTGCTCCGCAGTCGTGCGAATGCGTTCGAGCAGCGTGTCCAGGCCGGCCGCCTCGTTGTAGACCGGCAGAAGGAAGACCACGGTTCGCATCGGCAAAGTTCGGATCAGATGGGAGGCGCGAGGGAGCGGCGAGTCAGCCTGAGCAGGTTGGGGCGCGCTGGGCGCAGTCGTCATGTGTTGAGAACTCGGGCTTGGTTGACAACCCGTAGGTCGCTAGATAGACACCATCGCCTTTGTACGTGCCGCATCGCGGGCGCGGCAAACTGCGCATTGTATGACAGAGAGTGTGCTCGATCGCAAATTTGTCGGCCGGCTGACCGTCGAGCAGTGTCTCTACATTGGCGTGCTGCTGGTCGCCACCTTCCTGCGCCTCTACATCCTCGGCGTCCGTCCCTATCACCACGACGAATCGATCCACGCCTTCTTCTCCTGGAAGATCACCGATCAGGGCGTCGGCGACTACAACTATGACCCGGTCTACCACGGGCCGGTGCTGTACTACTCCACCGCGTTGGTTCTCTGGCTGTTTGGCGACAGCGACTTCACCGGGCGACTGAGCGCCGTCCTGTTCGGCATGGGCGTGCTCGGTTTCGCCTGGCCGTTGCGCCGCTACCTGGGCCGCAGCGCCGCGCTGATGTTCCTGGTGCTGGCTACCTTCTCACCATCGTTCAACTACTTCACCCGCTTCATTCGGCACGACATCTATCTCGCGCTGTGCAACCTGATCGCCGTTTTCTTCGCCTTCCGCTACGGCGAGAGCCGTTCGGCCAAGCATCTCTACATCAGTGGCGCCGGCCTCGCACTCGCCTTCTGCACCAAGGAGGACATGTACGTGGTGACGCCCGTCCTCCTCTTCGCGCTGGTGCTGATGATGGTGTGGGAGGTCGTTCACGGGACGAAGACGGTGGGCGCGATCGTGTCCGAAAGCACCGAGTTGTTGCGCCGCGCGCTGCTGCCGTTGCTCACCACGGCGGTGCTCTTCGCCGCCATCTGGCTGGTGCTGTACACGTCGTTCCTCACCCATCCGAAGAACTGGAACGGCGTCACCCGGGCGTTGTCGTACTGGTGGGGGCAGCACTCGATCAAACGCATCGGCGGCCCGTGGTGGTACTACGTCCCGCAGTTCACGTTCTATGATCCGTTGATCTTCTTCGCTGCGGCGGCCCTGGTGCTCGGGCCGTTCTTCGATCCCGCCAAGCCGGACCCGGTCTTGCGTTACACGCGCATCGGCGCCGGCATCGCCATGGCCGCGTTCGTCGTGCTGCTGGTGCAGGGCTCGCCGGCTGCCCCGATCGTGCTGATCGCCGCGCTCGGCATGGCGCAGATCGGCGTGGCGCGCGTCTGGCTGCCCGACCGCTTCACCCGCTTCGTCATCCTGTGGACGCTCGGCACGCTGTGCTTCTACGGCTGGGCGCAAGAGAAGGTGCCGTGGCTGCTGGTGCCGCAGGTCATGCCGTTGACGATCCTCGCGGCCATATGGTTCGGACGGCTGATCGACACCGGCGCGATCAAACGACCGGCAACCGCGTTACCCTTGGCCGCGGTGGGCGCACTGACCGTGTGGATTCTGATCGCGTCGAACTACTTTTACGATGCGCCGCGCCCCGATGAGAACGCCGAGCACCGCCACGGCGAGTTACTCGCCTACGTGCAATCGACGTACGACATCAACATGATCATGCGCCGCGTCGACGACATCGCGAAGACGCTCGGCACCGGCACACAGACGCGCCTCGCCGTCACGGGTGACGCGACCTGGCCGTTCAGCTGGTACCTCCGCCACTATCCGGTCAACTGGGCCGCCGACGTGCGCAACGTCGATACGCCCATCCTCATTGTCAACAAAGACGTGATCAACGCCCTCGATCAACCGCTCGGCGAAAAGTACGAGAAGGTGCCGTTCCAGATTCGTGGCTGGTGGGAGCCGGCGTGGAATCAGATGAACCTGCCCAAGCTGATGCGCTGGATCTTCACGCGCGAAGCCTGGAGCGGGACCGGATCGAGCGACGCGGTCGCGTACATCGCCAAGGACGTGAAGCCGGGGATGACCTTCGCGGCGATCGCCGTGAATCCACCGCCGGCAGCGAAGGGCTATCCGCAATCGCCGAAGTTGATCACCGCGGAAGCAATCTGGGGCAGACAGGGATCGAGCCTGGGCGAGTTCAACGAACCGCGTGGCATCGCCGTAGACGCCGGCGGCAACGTCTTCGTGATGGACACCAAGAACAACCGCGTGCAGAAGCTCGGCGCCGACGGCCATCCGATCACCGCGTGGGGCCACGAAGGCAACGGACCGGGCGAATTCAAAGACGCATGCGGCCTCGCGCTCGGTCCCGACGGTTCGGTGTACGTCGCCGACACCTGGAACCACCGAGTGCAGAAATTCGATGCGAACGGGAAGTTCCTACTGCAATGGGTCGAAGAGAACCCGAGCCTGTGGGGCCCACGCGGTGTGGCGGTCGCACCCGACGGCACCGTCTACGTCACCGACACCGGCAACAAACGCGTGGTAGCGTACACTTCCGAGGGCAAGCAGAAGGCGGTGTGGGGTAAGGATGGATCGAAGCCGGGTGAGTTGATCGAGCCGGTCGGCATCGCCGTCGACGCCGAGGGCCGCGTGATCGTCGCCGACACCGGCAACCACCGCGTGCAGATCTTCGATGCCGCCGGTGCATTCAAGGAAGAGTTCCCGGTCTTCGGCTGGGAAGAGTTCTATACCGAGCCGTACCTCGCCGTGATGGGCACGGATCTGTACGCCACCGACTCCAACAACCAGCGCTTCACGCGCTACGCCGGCCACGAATTCAACGGCGCGTGGGGCAAGAGCGGTTCCGGCAGCGGCGACTTCAACCGCCCCATCGGCATCGCCGTCGACACCCAAGGCAACGTCTACGTCTCCGACACGATGAACCACCGCATCCAGAAATTCACGAAGCCGCAGTAACGTCATCCTCCTCCTGAATGTAGGGGCGACGCACGCGTCGCCCGGCCCGCTCCGCCCACTGCCTGTAGGGCGAGGCTCAGCTCCGCTGGTCCCAGCGTGCGATGCGCGCGACTCCGTCTGTTGTCGGCTGTTGTGATACAGGGCGCGGCGATGGTGGACGGTGGAACAGGTGGGGAGTTTGATCGCGACGTTCGGCGCGAGGGAAAGACGCAGAGTTCGCAACCACGATTTTCGTCACCGGCCTCGGCGCAATCCATGACACTGCTGGCCACGTTTTCGTGCACCATCGCGGTGAGCGTGTTCAATGAACGCGCGGCGATTCCACAGAGAACGAATTGGGCGTTGCGCGCTGGCCGGTCACCCGGTCAACATGGATGCAGAAGAAGATGGGAACCAAAGAATCCGCAGCGCCGTGATGAGCGGAGGCGACAAAAGCTGGTTCCCACCACATCGCGCGCTGCTGGAGCAACCAATGAGCCCGCTTCCGCTCTTGTTCGTATTCGGGAGTGTCCGGAAGCTCTTGGTAGTGGCCGACGACGACGACGCTCACCCATTGATTGTGAGTGGTGAGTTCATCCGTCTCGACACAGACGCGAGGGTTCGCGCGCATCCACTCAATCTTCTGGCCGAGCGTAGAGAAGGCGTAAAGCCGTTCCCTGTCGAAAGCGAAATAGAATGGCACAACATAAGGCTGGTTATCGCGTGCGCACCCTAGCCTGCCCAATCCCGACCGCGCCAGAGTATCCAAGCACTCCCGTCTGGTCATCTCGTGAATTAGCATTGCTGCTTATCTACCT
>JBGOUW010000370.1:0-5164 GCA_041477755.1 Binatia bacterium | reverse complement strand
GGAAGTGTTGCGGCTCGGCCGGCCGCTGCTAGCGTTGGGCGCGGTCTTCCAATTGATTGATGCGGTTGGCATCGTCGCCAGCGGCTCATTGCGCGGCGCCGGCGACACGCGCTGGCCGTTCATGGTGCAGACCTCGCTGGCGTGGTTGGTGCGCCTGCCGTTAGTGTACGTGCTCGCGGTCGTGCTGGAGCGCGGTGTCATTGGTGCCTGGTTCGGCGAGCTGATCTTCGTGACCATCCTGTCGTTCGTGTGGCTCATGCGCTTCCGCGCCGGCGCGTGGCGTTCGATTCGGATCTGACTAGGGCGCAAGCCGCAACAGCGCGGTCAGCGGCAGCTTGGCGATGCGGATATCGGAACGCACCAGCATGCCCACGATCCACGGGTAATCGCGTCGGATGTTGCTGGTGTAGTAGCTGGCGTACAAGTAGCCATCGCGCAGGACGACCCCCGCGTACGACGTGTCGCTCGCGCTCGGAAAATCGGAGAGGTAGACGAGTCGATCCTCTGCGACCGCAAACAGCGCCGTGCGCTTGCGGCTGAAGACACCGCCGAGCTGGGTGTAGCGCCCGCGCTTGCCGGGTTGATAGCGCGCCACTGCGAAGAGTCGGCCTGCGTATGCAAACAACGCCGGGCCGTCGAGTCGTGTCACCTGACTCTTCGCGTAGCGCCACTCGATGTACGGCGGCGCGGCGACGGTGATCAGCGTCGCCGCGTCCGGGTTGCCCCACGGATTGTCGGGCGTTACCTCCAACCGTGCGGTGGCGAGCAGGCGCCCATCGGGGAAGAATTCGATGTCTGTTTCGTCGTTGCCGTCGCCATCGTTGATCTGCGACACGATCGTCCAGCACACGCCGTCGGTTGACGTGAGCAGGATCGACTTGCCGTGCCGATGCCAGTATGCGGCGACGTACCAATGCACACCGTCGCGCGTCTTCGGCCGCCAGAACAACCAACCGGGGTGATCGATCTTCTCGAACGGGCTCCAGCACACGCCATCGTCGCTGATGGAATAAACGGTGCCGTACGGTAGCGCACGCAGCCCCTTGTTGGGCAACGCGTAGAGGAACAAGCGATCACCGATCAGCGCTAACTTGGGATCGCGAATGTCTTCCCCTGGGATGCTGAACTCCGCCAGCTTCTCCCACGTACGCGCGTCGCGCGAGCGGCGCACCACCAGCGTGCAGCGCGCGCTGCCCATGTGAAATGGCGAAGCGGCATGGATCAGGTAGAAATGATCACGCCACCAGATCAAGTCGGTGTTCGAGTTGTGAAGGCCGTCAGCGACGGCATCCCACGTCTCGATCTCCAACTGTGAGTCGACGCTCGATCGATTCGGTCGCAGCAGCCAGTACGCGAACAACGCCGCGGGCGGTGCCGCAATCGCGAGCAATCCCGACGCCAGAAGCTTCAATCCAGGCAGCACGCCCAACTAGTCTTTCGTGACCGGCAAACCGGCCTCGGTCCAGCCGCGCCAGCCGCCGTCCATCGAGACCACATTGGAGTAGCCCATCTTCTGGAGATTATCGGCGGCCAACGCAGAGCGGAAGCCGCCGCCGCAGTACAGCACGATCGGCGAGGCATGGTCGGGGATGGCGCCCTCGACATCGCGCTCGATGATCCCCTTGCACAAATGTTGGGCGCGCGGCAGGTGGCCGTTGGCCCACTCGCTCGCTTCGCGCACGTCCACGAGATGGAACTGCTCATCGCGATCGAGCATGGACCTGACATCGGTGATGGTGACTTCGCGGATACGCCGCTTGGCGTCTTCGACCAAGCGCAGAAAACCCGGTGCATGTTTCATCGCGACTCCTTTGCGTTGGGGTTTGGCGCCCTACCCGACTCCAGCCGTGAGCGTTGGATCGGCCGCCGGCGCGTGGAGCGGCAAACTCAGGGTGAAGTGCGTGCCGCGACCTGGTTGGCTGTCCACGGCGACGGTTCCGCCGAGCGCTTCGGTGAGTCGGCGGACGATGTAGAGGCCGAGACCGACCCCGCCGCCGCGCGGCGCTTGAGTGGCGGCTTGGCGAAACATTTCGAAAATCTGCGACAGCTCGTCGGCGGAGATCCCGGTGCCGGTGTCGTTCACGGTGAAAGCAACACGGTCGCCACTCGGCTCGCGGGCGGCGGTGATCGTGACCGCGCCTTCGTCGGTATATTTCAGCGCGTTGTGGATCAGGTTGCGCAGGACCATCTCGAGCTTGCGGCGATCGCTGCGCAGCACCAGATCGTCTTTCAACTCCCAGCGCAGGTGAACCCCTTCTTTGCACCAGTCGGCGGGCAGGTTCTCTTCCAGGCTGGCGAAGATATCGGCGATCCCAAAGCTGCTGAGCTGCAACTGCAAAACGCCAGCCTCGATGCGGTTGATGTCGAGCATCGACTGGATCAGATCGAGCAGCTGCAACGCATGCTGGCGGACCCGCCGCAGCGCGTCTTGCGATTCGGCAGGCTTGGTCAGCACACCATCGAGGAGGAGATCGACGAAGCCGATGATCACGGTGAGCGGCGTGCGGATTTCGTGAGAGACGGTGGCGAGGAATTCCGATTTGGCGCTGTTGGCACGTTCGGAGTCGATGGCGTGACGATAGGCCGCGAAGCGGTAAGTATCGATCAGGTGCGCCCCGAGGGTCGTGAGCCCCGCGTTCATTGTCAAGATCGCAATGCCGTACGGCATCGGCAGCATCAGCGTCGCCCCGCCGCGCAATACGAGCAAGTAGCCGAGCAGGGAGCCGACGCTCACCACCCCCTGCACGCGCCAGCCCCACGGGAACATCAGCACAAGCCCGGTGAGGAAGATCATCTGCCCCATCACGCACAACTCGCCGAGACCGTGGACACGCACGAAGTAGAGGCAGAAGGCGAAGCTGAGCGCGGTGTTGGCGAGCCCGGTGATCGGACGCGCGCGGTCGGGCATGGTCCGTACCAAGCGAATGTTTGCACCGGCCACAAACACCGCGGTGACGCACATCACGATGATGGCCGTCGAGCGCTCCGGAAAGTAGAGCCAACCGAGCCAGCAGGCGAACCCGAGAAATCCGAGCAGCAGCGACCAAGCCAACGGCACGCGGCCGGCCACCAGCGCCCGCATCTCGTTGCGGTAGGTTTCTTCGAGTGTGCTACTCGTCGCCGCCGCCACGACGCTTCCGCCTTGCGTTGCCACCCGCACCATGCCGGCCGACCCTAGCATTTTGATCGGAGGCGGGCGAAGACAGCGAGCGCTCAGAGTCTCCGGGTGAGTCGTCGAGCCCCACTCAACCGGGGCTTGCGTCGCGGCGGTCTTCGGATAGCCTCACGGAAACGGAGGAACAGACATGATCGACCTCTACACCTGGACGACACCGAATGGCCGCAAGGTTTCCATCATGCTCGAAGAGGCCGGGCTGGCGTACAATGTATTTCCGGTGAGCTTGCCCGAGCGGAAACAGTTCGAGCCGGCCTTCACCGCGCTCAATCCGAATCAGCGCATTCCCGTGTTGGTCGACCACGATTTGCCCGACGGACCGCTCGCCATCATCGAGTCGGGGGCGATTTTGATTCATCTCGCGGAGAAGACCGGAAAATTTCTGCCGCACGATGTGCGCGGCCGCAGCGAGGTGATGCAGTGGCTGATGTTCCAGATGGGCGGCATCGGCCCGATGATGGGGCAAGCCGGCTACTTCGCCAATACCGCGGAAGAGAAGATCCCGTTCGCAATCCAACGCTACATCAACGAGTCGGTACGATTGATCGGCGTCCTCAACACTCGCCTCGCCGAGCGCGGCTATCTCGGCGGCGAGTACTCGATTGCCGACATGGCGACGTATCCATGGGTCGCCGCCGGCTGGAACATCTTCAAGACGATGATGCCGGAACAAGTCGGCAAGCTCGGCCATGTGCAGCGCTGGCTCGACGCGGTCGCAGCGCGGCCCGCAGTGCAACGCGGCATGGCCGTTCCGGCGGTCCCTGGTTCCTAGTCCCGGGTCCCTGGTTCCCGGACCATAAACCACGAACCAGAAACCAGGGACTCTTACTGCGCCAGCAAACTGCGCGCGATTTGCGAGATCTGGATCTCATCGGTGCCGGCGTAGATCTGCAGCACCTTGGCGTCGCGGCAGAGCTGCTCGACTTGAAACTCGGCCATGTAGCCGTTGCCGCCGAAGAGCTGCACCGCTTCCAGCGCCACTTCCATTGCTGCCTGCGCCGAGTACAGCTTGCACGCCGATGCTTCGGCGAAACTCATCCCCTTGCCGTGCTCGGCCATCTCGATCTGGCGGAACACCATGTTCTGGATGTTCATGCGCGCCACTTCCATCTTGGCCAGCTTGAGCTGAATGAGTTGGAATTCGCCGATCGGACGACCAAAGGCCACGCGCGTGCGCGCGTAGTCGATGCACAGATCGAGGCACTGCTGCACAATGCCCAGCGCCATCGCGGCCACGCCGGTGCGCTCCATCGAAAAAGTATCTTTCGCGCCCGAGCGCGCACGCACGTCCTCGGTCTCGCCGATCAGGCGGTCTTTGCCGACCTGCACGTCTTCGAGAAACAACTCACCGGTCGGCGACGAGTGCAGACCCATCTTGCGCATCGGCTTCGACTGCGTGAGGCCGGGCATGCCCTTGTCGAGGACGAAGTTGAGCACCTTGCGATCCTTCGCATCGTTGCCTTCGTCGAGCTTGCAAATGAACACGATGGTGTCGGCGTACGGACCGTTGGTGATGAACGTCTTGCTGCCGTTCAGCACGTAGCCGTCGCCGTTGTGCCGCGCAGTGGCCTTCATGCCACCGAAGGCGTCGGAGCCCGAGCCGGGTTCGGTGATCGCCCACGCGCCGATCTTTTCTAGTGTGAGCAGCGGCAACCCCCACCGCTCCTTCTGTCGTAGCGTTCCCTTGGACATGATCGCCGCGGCGGTCAGACCGACGCTGACTCCCATGGCTGTCACCATCCCCGGGCAGTAGCGGCACAGTTCGATGATCGGGATGATCGACATGCCGACGGCTTCGCCTCCCCCGTGCGAGGCTTTCGCCGCGTCGGCCACCGATTCACCGCGCTCGCGGGCCTTGTCACGCGCGATCTGGCGTTCGAAGCGCGCGCGCGCGACCTGGTCGAGCCCGAAGGTCGCCATCATCTTGCGGAGAATGTCATACGGCGGCAGATCGCCATGTTCGAGCGCTTCGAGGTTCGGCTTGATCTC
>JBGOUW010000151.1:0-9727 GCA_041477755.1 Binatia bacterium | reverse complement strand
CGCGCGGGATGAAGTTGCGAATCAGCGGCGTGTTGACACCGCCGGGGCAGACGCAGTTCGCCCGCAGCCCTCGGCTGGCGAACTCTAGCGCGATCGATCGGGTAAAATTCAACAATCCAGCCTTCGATGCGCAGTAGTGCGAGTTGTACGCTTGCCCACGCAATCCGGCGATCGAGGAGATGCTGACGATGCTGCCACCGGGTTGCTTCAAGAGGTGCTCGACGGCGGTCTTCGTGGTGTGAAACACGCCGTTGAGATTCACGCCAATCACCCGCTGCCACTCGGCTTCGTCGATCTCTTCCAAGCGCGCGCTCTTGCCGACGCCGGCCGCATTGACCAGCACGTTGAGGCCCCCGAATGTCCTCACTGCGGCGGCGATCGAGGCGCGCACCGAATCCATCTTCGCGACGTCGCACAGTCCACCATCAGCGTCGCCGCCGGACTGGCGGATCGCCGCGATCGTCTCCTGCACGCCGCCCTCGTTCACATCGGCCGCGAAGACCTGCGCGCCTTCGCTCGCGAAGCGCGCAGCCGTCGCGCGGCCAACGCCGGAGCCGGCGCCGGTGATGTACACGATGCGATTGTGGAAACGGCCAGTGGACATCTCTCGCCTCACCTGGAGCCGCTCTCAGCGCAGGCTGAATCCCACCCGATTTCCCGTTCCCTGTAGGGGCGACGCATGCGTCGCCCGCGAATCGACGTGGCCGCTGCGCAGAAGACGGAGGGCGATGCATGCATCGCCCCTACGCTTCGGAGAAAGTCGACAATCCCAGCGGGAGACGGAACCTTCATTCGCACCCAACTACTGCCACGCCGCGACGACCTCATCCACCGTCGTGATGGTCGCGAGCAGGCGCAGCGTGTGTTCGAAGACGCCCGCGACGTACTCATCCGGCGTGCCCGTCACCGCCGCGCGCGGAATCACGACTTGATACCCGCAATTCACGGCTTCGATCGTCATCCCGGGGATGCCGATGTTCATCGACACCCCGGTTGCGACCACGGTCTTCACCCCAAGGTTGCGCAGCAACTGATCGAGTTCGCCGGCGTGAAAGGGCGTGACGCCGTGGAAGCGATTGAGCACGAACTCGCCGTCGACGGGGGCCAGCGCTTTCACGATCGCTTGCTGTGGTGAACCGGGCAGCAGCGGCGTGCCTTTGCGGCCCAACGCGAGCAGCAAGCAGTTCGCCGTCGCCCCCGCGTTGTCGGCACGCCGGGCGATGGTGAGATAAAAGACCGGCACCTTGGCCGCGCGCGCCGCGGCGAGCACGCGCGCAATCTGCGCGATCGTGCCGTGTCGCGCCACGGCATCGGCGAGCGCGTTCAACCGTCCGCCGCCACCGCTGCCGATGATGCCCTCTTGGCATTCCATCAGCAGCAGCGCGCTGTGCGCGGGATTGAGCAGGTCCTTCAGATCAAGAGGCATGAGTGAGCAACCGCCGATGGACGCCGATACACGCCGATAGGAGATTTCCGCAAGAGCGATCGGCAAAACTCATTGAAGACGTTTGTTGGGTAAGCATTGAGCTGTGTCCATTCCGTATCTGCGTCCATCGGCGTGCATCGGCGGTTTCGTTTCTCTTTCTGTCTGGGGTCGACAACGACGGCTTCGCGATCAGCTGAGTCCGTACAGCCGCGCCGGGTTCTTATGGAAGATGTGTTCCTTGCTGATCGCGGACAGATCGCTGCGCTCTTCGATGATCTTCACCGTGTCAGGGAAGCTGCAGTCCCAGTGGCAGTAGTCGGAGGCGTAGACGACGACACCCTCGCCCAGCGAGTTAACCACATTCGGGATCTGCCGCTCGTCGGGGTCGCAGCCGATGAAGCAGCGGCCCGACAGGAAGTATTCGCTCGGCTTACGATCGATGTGCGGCGCCTGTTCCGGCGTGAGTTCCCAGTGCTCGTCGAGGCGATCAAGCCAGAACGGCAACCACCCGACGTTGGCTTCGAGGAATGCCACGCGCAATTTCGGGAAGCGATGCAGAATGCCACCGACGGTGAACGACATCACGGCCAGCATCTGGCCAACCGGATGGGTGAACGCGTGCGTCTCCAGGCGGGTCGAGAAGCGATCGACGCCGATCGGCACCTGATCGATGGCCTGCCCGCCACCGTGGATGCACACCGCGACACCGAGCCGCTCCGCTTCGCGCCAGACGACGTCGAAACTCGGATGATCGAGGTTCTTGTCGCGTACATGCTGCGGCGCCACCATTCCGACCATGCCGTGTTCGGTCACCGCGCGCCGTAACTCGGCGACGGCGGCGGCCGGATCGATCAACGGCAGCTTGGCCACCGTCATGAGCCGCTTGGGATTGTGACGGGTGTACTCGGCGCGGCAATCGTTGAGCGTACGACACAGCGCCATTGCGAAATCACGATCGAGGCCGGCCCACTCCTCGCCGGCGCCACCGGGGAACATGATCGTCTGATCAATGCCCTCGAGGTCCATGTCTTCGAGACGCGCTTTGGGGTCGGTCATGCCGGGACGTTCGAGGCTGTCGAGCTTGGCCTTGCCCTGCGTGACTTTGACGCCGACGCCGGGAAGATTGGCGAACTCCTTCTTGATCTTCTCGCGACGTTCCTCCCACTTGGGCTGGAATTGGGCCGGGATGCGCGCCTGCCAATTCGCCAGATCGCCGCCGTGCCCGTCCGCATCGATGACATAGTGCCCAAACTTCCCCATGAGGTGTCCTCCTTGCCTGTTTGCCTTAGCAATTTGCCGTTATGCGCGCGCGTCCAAATCGAACACACCGCGCGCCAGCTGTCCCTGCCGCAGATCATCGAGCGCATGATTGAAGTCGTCGAGTGCGTAGTGATGCGTGATCAGTTCATCGATCTTCAGCCGGCCGCTGAGATACAGCTCGGCCAGCATCGGAAAATCGACCCGTGGCCGTGCGGTGCCGTAGCGGCAGCCGAGAATCGCCTTGTTCTGATAGAGCGCGTGGACGACGAAGTCCAAACTCGTGCCGAGCTTCGGCACCCCGACGATGGTGAGCGCGCCACCGGGACCGAGCGCGTCGAGCGCTTGCTTGATGACGGCGATGTTGCCCACCGCCTCGAAGGTGTAGTCGGCCCCGCCGTCGGTGAGGGCTTTGATCGCGGCGACCGGATCGTCCTTCGAGCTGTCGATCACGTGCGTCGCTCCGAAGCGTTTCGCCCATTCGAGCTTCTGCGGCATCACATCGACTGCGATGATCTTCGCGGCGCCTGACATCACGCCGCCTTGCACGCAATTCAGACCGATGCCGCCGACGCCGAACACCGCCATCGTCGCGCCGGTTTCGACCCGCGCCCGGTTCACCACCGCGCCGAAGCCGGTCATGATGCCGCAGCCGATCAGGCACGCGCGATCGAACGGCACGCGCGGGTCGATCGGAATCGCGCCCTGCTCACGCACTACCGTGTACTCGGCAAACACCGAGCCGTTGGCGAACTGATAGGCCGGCTTGCCGCCGACGGTGAACGGCTTGGCGTCTTTCGGACTCGGCGCGTTGCGGCACTCGGTCGGCCGGCCGACTTCGCAGGCGCGGCAGCGGCCGCAGTGCGACAGCGTCGAGACGATCACCGCATCGCCTTCCTTCACCGAGACCACGCCAGCTCCGACGGCGTCGATCAGCCCCGCGCCCTCGTGCCCTAATACCACCGGCGTTGGATACGGGATGGTGCCATCGATCACACTGAGGTCGGAGTGACAGAGGCCTGCGGCCTTGAGCGCGATCCGAACTTCGCCGGGTCCCGGATCTCGCACGCTCACCTCTTCGACGACCACCGGCCGATTGACGCCGTAGAACACTGCAGCCTTCATGGGTTGACCTGTCGCGTTTGGGAATGGGTGCCCTCGCCCCCTGGGAGAGGGTCAGGGTGAGGGCAAGGGGGGCATCGACTGGCCTTCGTCGCCCTCACCCCAACCCTCTCCCAAAGGGAGAGGGAGCGGAACCTTCGCCGTGGTCTCATGCTGTGTACCCGATGTACTTCAGCTCGCTGTAGGTGTTGAGCGCGTAGCGTCCGCCGTCGCGGCCGATGCCGCTCTGTTTGTAGCCGCCGAACGGCGCGTCGGGATTCATCCCGCCGCCATTGATCTGCACCGTGCCGGTGCGCAGCTGGCGCGCCACGCGCAAGCCGCGCGCGCTGTCGCCGGTCCAGACGTAGCCGTAGAGACCGTATTCGGAGTCGTTGGCGATGGCGATAGCGTCGGCTTCGTCACGAAACGGAATCGCGGTGATCACCGGGCCGAAGATCTCCTCGCGCGCGATGGTCATGGCGTTGCGGGCATGGGTGAACAGCGTCGGCTCGATGTAATAGCCACGCGGCAGATGCGCGGGCCGCTTGCCGCCGCAGGCGAGCGTCGCCGCTTCGGCGATCCCGGTGGCGATGAAGTGCTCGACCCGTTCGCGCTGCGTCGCCGACACCAGCGGACCGACGACGACGCCCGGTTCGTTAGGATCGCCGATCTTCAGCGTCGGTCCCGCCGCCGCCAGTTTCTTGGTGAAATCGTCGTAGATCGATTGCTCGATCAGCACGCGTGTTCCGGCGATGCAGATCTGGCCACTGTGGAACGTCCACACTTGCATCGCGCTGGCGAGCGCCTTTGCCGGATTGGCATCGGCGAAGATGATGTTGGCGGATTTGCCGCCGAGTTCCATCAGGGTGCGCTTGAAGCGTGCGGCCGCGCCTGCCTGAATCTTGCGGCCGACCACCGTGCTGCCGGTGAACGAGATCATGTCAACATCCGGGGAGGTGGTGAGCGCTTCGCCGATATCCGGTCCGGAACCAGAGACGAAGTTGACGACGCCCGGCGGTAGCACCGAGTTGACGATACGACACAGCTCGGCGACGCCGAGCGGATCGACCGGCGACGGCTTCACCACCACGGTGTTACCGCAGGCCAGCGCCGGGCCGATCTTGCCGGCGCAATTGGTCATCGGAAAATTGAAGGGGGTAATGCACGCGACCACGCCGATCGGCTCGCGCACGACGAGGCCAGCAGCGATGCCGCGCCCCCCGAGCTCGCGCGGCGCCAGCGCTTCATCGATCGGCGACGTGGCCAGTTCGGCATTCTTCGCCAAGCGCAGCGGGACCGCGCCGACTTGCTGTGACACCGCCACCGGCTTGAGCGCGCCGGTCTCGGCGATGGTCAAATCGACGAGTCCCGCCATCTCGAGCTTGAACTTCTCGGCGGCTTTGAAGAGCAACGCCCCGCGTTCGGCGCCGCTCATCGTGCGCCACGGCCCGCGCTCGAACGCGTCACGCGCGGCACGCGCGGCCGCTTGCACCTGCGCCACCGAACACTCGGGCGCAAACCCCGCCGGCTCTTCCGTCGCCGGGTTGGTGATTTGATACGTCCCGTTGGCCGCCGCGACCCACTCGCCGCCGATGAGGACTTTATCGAAGACCGGTGCGCTCATCGTGCCGACTCAGTTCGTCCCTCGCTCGCAGAGGGCTTTGCCCGCAAGTGGAGCGATCTCGCCACTCGTCATTCCGGCGAAAGCCGGAATCCAGGATCGAGCCCCACGCCCCTCCTGGATACCGGCTTTCGCCGGTATGACGGAAGGGTTCCCGAAAGAACTGGAAATCCCGTCGCCCATCAAGATGCTCGCATCCGCGCGTTCACGCCGCCTTCGCTGCCAGCTGCGCCTCGCGTTGCCGGCGCGTGCTGTGCACCGGATCCCTATCAAACTTCGGCAGCACGTGCTTGCCGAACGCTTCGATCGAGCGGAGCACGTGTTTCTGATCGAGGGTCAACGTCAGCGGCGCGTAGATGAGCTGATCGACGCCGATGTCGTCGTACATCTTGACCACCTTGGCGATCTCTTCCGGCGAACCGACCTGGCGGCCGCCGACGGCGAGACCGGCCTTCAGTTGCTCGGGGGTCGACCGCGGCAAGGGACCGACCGGACCGGTCGGCGGCAGTCCCTTCGGACGCGGGATCGAGTCGAGCCACTGAAAGAAGTATTCGGTGAAGCGTTCCACCTTGGCGTCGGCGTACAGGCGGCGCGCTTCGTCGCCGTCTTCGAGGCAGAACATATTCGTCGTCACGGCGATGTTGTCGTTGATGTACGCCCCGACCGGCTTCTTGCAGCGTTTGATGCCGTCCTTGTAATTGCGCACGTGCTCGGCAATCTCCGTCGGCGTACCGAAGGTGAAGCATAAGCATCCCAGGCCGAGTTCGCCGCATTCGGCGAACGTGTTGGGGCTCGAGCACGCCAGCCACATCGGCGGGTGCGGCCGGGTGTATGGCTTTGGCAGGACGTTGCGCTCGGGCATACGGAAGTACTTGCCGTCGAACGCGTACGGCTCGTCGAGCCACATGCGCGGAATCTCTTCGAGCGACTCGCGCCACATCGGCTTGGTCTCGGCTGCCGAGGGAATCGCAAAGCCACCCCACTCCGCCGACGACGAGCCGCGGCCAGTGCCGAACTCGACGCGTCCTTCGGACAGATGATCCATCGTCGCGATGCGTTCGGCGACTCGCGCCGGATGATTCACCGCCGCGGTGATGTTGGTGATCGCGGTGCCGACGTGAATGCGCGTGGTGCGCGCCGCCACCCAGCTCAGGAAAACTTCGGGGGCCGGCTGATGCGAGTAGTGCTGCAGGAAGTGATGCTCGGGCGCCCAGTCGTACTTGAACCCGACGGCGTCCACCGCTTGCGAGACTTCCAGCTCGCGCAGGAAGCGCGAGTGCTCGTCGTCCCAAGGTGGCACGTGCATCTGCGAGAAGATCCCAAACTCCATAAGGCCTCCGTGTGGTGTGGCGTTGGTGGCGCGATTCGGTTTATCGAATTAGCATTCGGAAATACGAGTTGTCAATCTCTTTTTCGAGTGATATGAGCGAGGCATGCGTCGAAAGCCCCGCGCAGAGGCGCGCCAGCCCCGCGAAGAAGTCCGAAAGGTCCGCACCGATCTCTATCGCCAGCACATCTTCGACATGGCCGAGCGGGTGTTCGCCGACCGCGGCTTCGAGACCGCCAAGGTGCAGGAGATCTCCACACTGGCCGGGCTGTCGATGGGCACGATCTACGCGATCTTCCCGAGCAAGGACGATTTGTTTCGCGCCATCCTCGAAGCCCGTGGCGAGGAACTGCTGGAACTCGTCCGCGACGTGACCAGCCACAAGCTGCCGCCGCACGAGGCACTGATGGCGCTCGGCGACGCCTACATCGGCTACTTCGTCGCTCACCCAGACTTCCTGCGCATGCACCTGCGCGAAGGCACGTCGTGGGTGCTCACGCCCGCGCCGGCGACCGACGCCCGCGTGCAGCTGTGGCAGGAAGTGCACAAGCGCCAAGCCGACATCTTCCGCCGCGGCGTCGCCGCCGGCGTCTTCATCAAGGAAGAACCGGGTTACCTCGCCAAGCTGTTCAGCGCGATGGACCAGGTCCTGCTCGCCGATTGGGTCGCCAGCGGCATGAAGGCCGATCGCGCGGCACTCGTCGAACGCTTGCAGCAGTTGGTCGATCGCACGTTCTGCGTCGCGTCCGCGAAGGCGCCGCGCCGAGGTTCAACGCGCAGGTAAGAGAGCGCCGCTGGTGCCGCCGGGCACGGCCGAGGCTTGGCGTCGAGGATGTCGTCGAGGATGCGTCGTCGAGGATGAGCAGATCGAGGGGCTCACTTCACCGCGAGCGGATTGAGCGGCGAGCCGACCGCGCCGGTCACGTTCAGCGGCGGCGCAGTGAAGAGAAACTCGTATACACCGTCCTGCGCGCAATCGGCAGCGAGGGCTTCGAGGTCGAACATCTCGCCGAGCGTGAGTCCCATGTCGCGGATGCACAGCATGTGAACTGGTAGCGGCGTTGTCGGATCTTCGAACGGAATCACTTCGACCGCGCTGGTATCGGTGGCCACCGCCGCCACTTCGCGCGCGTGCAGCCATTCGACCGACGCCATGCCGAGGCCGGGCATCTGCTTCATGTAGCCGATCTTGTCACCGTCCTTGGTGAAGACGGTGATGTGACCCGTGCGTAACAGCAACACATCGCCGCTGCCGACGCGCACGTGTTGCGCACGCTCGGCGGCCTCGAGGTCGTCGGGCGTGATCGCGCGGCCCACTGGCAACCGATCCAGCTGGTGCAGCCGCGCCAGATCGAGCAGCACCCCACGCGACACGATACCGGCGGCTTGCTTATCGATCGAGTTGCGCGCGGCGCCCGCCGAGGTCGTCGTCGACGCGGGGAATCCATTGTAGAGCTGACCGCCGTAGTGGACGTGCGCCAGGCTGTCCCACTGCGTCGCGCATTGCAGCGGCATGACCACCAAGTCGTCGGCGAAGCGAAACCCGCCCTCGGGTCCGTACCCGCTGTTGACCGCGCTCATCACATGGATCGGATTGACGCGCCCACCCTGGCCGATCTGCGGCCCATCGGCGCTGAACGGCAAAGCGAGGCTGAATACTTGGCCGCGCCGCACGCAGGCGGCGGCACGCTTCACGACATCGGGTGTAATGAAGTTGACCGTGCCGCGTTCGTCCTCGGCACCCCAGCGCCCCCAGTTGGAGACCTTCTTCGCGAGCGCGTGGATTTTCTCCATCGATCGGTTTCCACCCCACCGAGTTCGGGCCGGTCTGCGATCCGCCCCCGGCAACGAAGCGCAGGGTTCAGCCTTCGATCGACAGCGCTTGCCGCGGGCAGCGGCGCACGGCGGCTTCGACCTTGGCGCGGATGTCGTCGCCCGGGCTCTTGTTCACCAGATAGGCGCGATCGTCGTCGCCAAGGGTAAACACTTCGGGGCACACCTTCACACACACGGCGTTGCCTTCGCAGAGATCGTAGTTGACCAGAACCTTCATCATTCCCTCGCACGAGTTCGGATGTCTGCGGCACCTTGCGCTGCGGCCGCGTCGGCTGTCAAGTCATTCGCCCCACGTTTACCCGCACCATTCGAGCCCAGCAACTGCGCGAGGGCGCGCTTGAGAAAGCGGCGTTGCCGCGCCAGCGCCGCTGGGCTGAGCGGATCGCCGTGGGCAACCGCGGCCAGCAGCGTCGCGTTGGCGAAGTCATGCCGGTGCCGTACAGCGGGCGCAGTTGCACGGTCAGGGCCGTGCGCAAGTGCACGCCGTCATCAAGCGCCGCCCGTTGAATCAGGCATGGCAAGCGCGGATGGGCTATCAAACAGTCGAGCACGCGGTCGAGAAACATACTCGGCGCCTGCCCGCCGCGCCCGCTCAGGGCGATGACGCGGCTGATCGGATCGAGGCCACGCGCCAACACCGACTCGTAGAGAGCGCGCTTGTTGCGGAAGTGCGTGTACAGGCTGGCCGGGTTCTTCAGACCGGCGTCGGTGGCGATCTCACGCAGCGACACGCCGGCGAAGCCACACGCCGCGAAGTGCTGCTCGGCGGCATCGAGAATGATGTCGCGGGTCGCGCGCCCTTCGCGTCCTTCACCTGCGCCACTTCCGCCGCTGCCAGTGGTTGCGGTGCGCCGGCTCATGGACCGCCGCGCCACCGCGTCTCGCGCGTCATCGTGGAAGTTTCGTCCGCGGCTATTTTCCGAAGCGCGTCAGCGCGGTCGAGTCGAATAGTTCGGGTTCCAAGGGCACGCGGCGATAAAACGGCGACTGGGGATCGGCGCGCATGCCGCTGCACGTGGCGCGGTTCATCTTGGTGTTCTCGGCGCAGGCGTACACCATGGTGCCGGCCGGTAGCCACTCGGCGTCGTCGCCATCGCCCGCCTTGTGATTCACCCGCGCGGTGAGCTGGTAGGTGTGGACTTGCTCGCCGGTCCAGTTG
>JBGOUW010000609.1:0-2878 GCA_041477755.1 Binatia bacterium | reverse complement strand
GGTGTGCCATTGGCCACTGCGTGCATCATGCAGCCGAGCGCGGCCCCTCCGCTGTCTACGGTAGTGGGGCGCATCTGCCAGTGAGTGAGCAGCTCGTTGAGGATTCGGCGGTTGGTTGTATTGTCATCGACCACCAGCACCAGCAGGTCTTCGAGGGCCTCGATCGGGGCCGCCTGGCACAGGAGCTTCGAAGAGACGCGGGCGCAAAGTGTGAAGTGGAACGTACTGCCGCGCCCGACCCCGCTGTCCACCCAGATGCGCCCGCCCATCATTTCGACGAGGCGGCGCGAGATGGTCAGGCCGAGCCCGGTGCCCCCGTACTTGCGGGTCGTGGAGCCGTCGGCCTGCTCGAAGGCGCGGAAGATGGCTTCTTGCTTCTCGGCGGCGATGCCGACGCCGGTGTCGCGCACGGTGCAGTGGAGGCGGAGTTCATCGTCCGCCAACGCGTCGAGCGCGACCGAGACCACTACTTCGCCCTGCTCGGTAAACTTGATGGCGTTGCCGACCAAGTTCGTCAGCACTTGGCGCAGCCGATGGGGATCAGCCACGATCGCGGCGGGAACATCGGCGTGGACCTCGTAGGCCAACTCCAGACCCTTGAGGTGGGCCCGCACGGCCATTGCCCGCATGGTGTCGCCGATGCCGTTACGCAGGTCGAAGTCGACCGGGTCGAGGTCGATTTTGCCCGCTTCCATTTTGGAGAAGTCGAGCACGTCGTCGATCACCGCCATGAGCGCATCGCCGGAGGCGGCCACCATCTGGAGGTACTCCCGCTGTTCGGCACTCAACTCGGTTTGTAGCGCCAACTCGGTCATGCCGATGATGCCGTTCATGGGCGTGCGGATTTCATGGCTCATGTTGGCCACGAATTCACTTTTGGCGCGGTTAGCCGCCTCGGCGGTATCCTTGGCCAGCTGCAGGTCGATGTGCGCTCGGCTGAGATCAGCGGTTCGTTCAAGCACGATCGTTTCGATCCGTTCGTTTATTGCTTCGAGTTGGGCTGTCTGGCCGGCCATGTCTCGCATCTCTCTCGCGCTCTGGACACAGGCATAGGTGAGGAATGCATCTTCGAAGATGACCCAGCCGGCATGCTCCAACCACCGCCACGAGCTGACCGTCAGAACGCCGTACACCGATTGCGGCCAGTAAGCACCGCGAAGAAAGTGATCCGCCGCCACAATGACGGTGGCGGGCACGAGCACCCGCCAATCGCGGTAGAAGGCCAGAAATGCCAGGGAGCCAAAGACGTGGAAGTGGGTCTCGATGCGTCCGCCGCTGAGGTGGATCAACAGTGAGGACCACAGCATTTGGCTGATCGCGATCACGTAGCGCGTGGCGGGTCGGCCTGGCTGCGCGATCGCGAGAACGATGGGTAAACTGCTGATCGCGCCACCCAGAAGCAGTGCGGCCCACACGTGTGGATGCGTAGAACTGAGCGTCCCGGCCCACGTCTTGGGCGAGATCCAATAGGCGGCGGCGATGCCCGCGAACCATTGCAACGCCATCAGTCCGGCGAACATGCGATCGGTGCGCTCAAAGATGCGCTGCCGGTGCGCATCGAAGAGGACGGTGGCAGGGGGGGCATGACTGCAGGTTCGCACTATTGTCGACATACAAGGGCTCCGTCCTCGGTCGCGGCGATCCCATCGAGTAATGAGCAGCCGAATACGGCAGTTTCGGTCCTGTCCGCCGCACCCGTCGTGAGTAGCGACACCACCGCAGTGCGCCCGGTATTGTCCCCGGAATGTCCGCGCGCGGCAGTGATGCCTCCGCTAAACAACAAGCGCCCGTCAGCATCATAGAGAACGGTTTGGCCGGAGGTCGCAGCGTGGAAGCGAAGAGCTTCTCGCCCACCCTCGTCCTCCAGCGCCGTCACGCCCGGGATACTTGCGGCACTGTCCCACAAGTCGCTGCGGTACCAATCACTGCTGATGCCGGTCGGCTTCAAGAACAGCACGTAGACCGAGACCAACTCCTGCGCCTGCGCCATGAGCAGAGCCAGTTCGCCGATGCTCGCGCGCGTGCAGGGGCATTGCGGATGGGCCAGCATGATCAAGGTGGCGCGGCCGGGAACGCGTTCGATCCCACTCGCGATCGGCCACTGTGCCGGAACGGCTGCCGCCTGGCCGGGAGCGTTTGCGTAGTCGGTCAACATCCACGAGCCCACCCCCACACCAGAGAGCCACACGACACCGAGGCCGACCAGTGAGCGATTCAGCCAGCGACCTTGCAGAAATCTTCGGCGCGCTGGAAACCTCGATACTGCGCGCGATTGTCCCATTGTTGAG
This sequence comes from Binatia bacterium, assembly GCA_041477755.1. Lineage (GTDB taxonomy): Bacteria > Desulfobacterota > Binatia > HRBIN30 > JACQVA1 > JACOST01. Next base: position 590 of record JBGOUW010000609.1, on the reverse strand, counting down.
CCGGTCATTTGCGTCTTGCCGCGTTACACCGTTCTGCACTGCATGTGGCATGCCGGTGTAAGGGGCGCGCACGGGGGCCACAGCAGAAAACTCGACGCGGCAGCGGGTCAGTCAGAAGTGGCGAATCTCGCAGAATGACCATCGTGTGACGCTTGCACGAGGATCGGTAGATTCGACGAACCGGTTGGGGACCCTGAGGGCCCTGTTCCTATGCAGCGATTCTCAGGGCTGTCGCCGAGTGCGGAGCCGGGGGCTTCGTGCTCCGTGTGTTATTACGGTCGAGCGATAGTCATCTCGCTGTGCGCCTACCACGCCACGCACGCGTCCGAACCGCCGAACCTGCCGGAAGCGCTTTGTAGTGCGGCAGATCATCTCTAACGGGAAGCAGCGCAAACTGACACTGTAGATGGAACTCAGGCCTAAATAACCCTTTGGGCAATAGGTAAGCATTGACGCCGCGCACACCAAATCCTGGTACCTCGGAGAAGATGCGCGTGCCGCATTCGGTGCACGTGGTGCGTGGAGTGAGCTTGAGCTTCCAATTGCTCGGGTTGCCCTGCGTCACCTTCACCCCATCTGATGGGTACATC
>JBGOUW010000520.1:0-3567 GCA_041477755.1 Binatia bacterium | reverse complement strand
CGATCGATACGCGCACCGTGACCGTGCGGGCGTCGGCAGTAACCATCCGCGGCGTCGACGACCTCGGCGAAGGCTTGCAGGACGGGTACACAGTAACGCTGAGCGATGCGGCGGCGCTCGCGCAGACGGTGACGGTGTGTTCGTACACGGCAGCGGACCTGAACACACCCAGCACCGCGGTGTGCGCAGTGGCGGCGACTGAAAATAGTCTCGGGAAGAGTTGCGTCGATCGCCAGGTAGCACAGGGCCGTTATCGCGCCGAGTTTGTCGTGCAAGGCGTGCTCAGCGGCGACTGTGTTGTACGGGCGACCGCAGGCGGATACGGCAGCGACGACAAGCCGATCAGCGTGGTGCAACCGGCATTGCGGATCCGGCAATTGCCCGGGGCGATCGGGCAGTTCGAGCGCAATGCGCCGATCTTCGTCGATCTCGGCGTGCCGGGAGAACACCGCGTGCTGCGCTCGGTGCAGCAGTGGCGCAAGGGCCTCGAGACCGAGGCGGCCCGTGCACCGCTCACTGTCACCGTCTCCAGCGATGCGAAGATGTTCGGTACCATCGTCGACAAAACCGGCACCGACAACGGCGACGACGGTTTGGAGACCGCCAATGTCCAGCCGGCGGCATCGCGGACAGTGCCGGGTGATTTGCAATTCGATCCGAAGCAGGGGCGCGACGAACCCGTGTTGGTGACCGCCACGGCAACCGGGTTCATCAAGGCCGAGAGAGAGATCAGCGTTCAGGCGGCGACCCTGCAGATCACCGGTCAGCACGATGAGATCGGTGCCCGTTTGCAGGAGGACTTCACCGTGCACCTGCGCTCGGCCGCCGGGCATGCGGCGACGCAAGTGACCATCGAGTCGACCACCACGGCAGTGTGCTTGGTGTCCGCGACAGCGAACACCGTTCCGACCATCGACTCCAACACACAGAAAAATGAGATCGTGCGTCTCGTCGGAACGAACGAGGCTAGCGCGGATTTCGTCGTCCATGCGCTCGACAATGCTGCGGGCGGAACCTGCACGATTACCGCGCGTGCCGATCTGTTCGCGTCGGATGAGAAGAATATCGACGTGGTCGCACCGGGCATCCAAATCCGCGAACTGCGGCGCAACGTGCCGTTGGCTTCGAGCGGCGAAGGATTCTTCGTCGAAGTGGGGGTGCCGAACAGTCAAGCCACCGCATTGAAGTTCACCCAGCGCGTGCGCAAAGGCACTACCGACGTGCCGACGAAGGTGTGCAGCGAGAAGCCCACGGTTGGTGTGATCAAGAAGTTGGGTGTGGATCACGCGCCCGCGCTCGACGATCCGCTGGGTCAGTCCTGCGAGGACGACAGCATCCGCCAAGCCTTCTCACGCAATGTGCCGAACGACCTCGAGTTCGTTCCGATCGGTCTCGGCTCTTCGCTGGTGACGGTCACGGCGCCGGATTTCCTGACTATGGATAAGGCCGGGCGCATCGAGGTCACGGTAACCGGTCCGGCGATTCGACTCGTTGCGCCGCCGCAGTTGGGTTCGAATCTCCAAGCCGGCGGTGAGGTGCATCTGACGCAAGTCGCCGGCACAGGCGGCGTGCAGATCACGATCACCAGCAGCGACACTGATCGCTGTCGATTGGCGCCGAACGCGTCGACGGCGGGATCGACCAGCCCGTTGGTGGTGACGGTGAGCGACGGCAACGACACGGGCGAATTCGTCGTCGCCGCGCAGGGCGGTCTCGACGGCGTGACGTGTACGCTGACCGCAACTGCCGCGAGCGGCTATTCGTCGGACGAACGGACTATCGAGATTGTGCAGCCCGGACTGCAGATCGTTGACCTCGATCCGACCCTGAGCACCACGACGCCGCCGTCGTCGTTGACGGTGCAGATCGGCGTGCCGGGCGGGCACGATCATCGACTGCGCGCGGTGCAGGCGCTGCGCCTCGATGACACGCAAGTGCTGCAAGTGAAGGTAACAGTGTGCACCGAAGACAAGAACGTGGTGCGCATCACCGATGGGACGCTTGAACCGGCCGACCCCGGCTATCCGAATCGCGAGTGCTATTCCAAGTTCATCAACGAAGGCGAATCACAAGTCGTGTTCGCCCTCGAAGTGCGTGGCGTGGGCCGCACAGTGTTGACGGCGGGTGCTCCCGGTTTTGTGGTGACCGATCGCGCTGAGCGTCCGGTGCATGTTTCGCAGGCCTCGGCGAACTTGAACCCGCCGGCGCATTTGGGCTGGAATCTCGAGGATGTTGCGCACGTGGTCATGAGCAACGACGACGGCAACACCATCACCGTGGTGGCCGCAACGCCGGATGTCTGCCGGGTGTCGACGAGTGCTTTGATCCTCGGTGCCGATGTACCGAACAACAACGTCGTGCTCTCGATCGCGGCGGGCAAGCGTTCGGCGTCGTTCTTCGTCCAGGCGCTCACGCAAGTGACGGAGATCGGCACCTGTACGCTCAACGTCTCGGGAATCGGCATCGAAGCGTTCTCGCAGGATGTCGAGTTGCGTCCGGCGCGGCTGCGAATCCACGGTCTGCCAAGTAAAATTGGCTCGCAGGCGAACAACGAGCCGTTCTTCGTCGAGATCGGTCCCGAGAATCCGAACAATCCCGATGCCGTCGTGACCAATCGCCAGAACCGCGACAGCATCACCACCGCGCAGGCCCTGCGGCCGGGCGCGGGCGCGCGGACCGTGCAGGTGTGCAGCTCGGTTGCGACGGTTGGCAAGATCCGCGACCCCGAAGTTCCGCACACGACTGCGGCGTGCGCCGACTCGACCATCGAGGAGGCCGACAGCCAGACAGCGGACTTCCAATTCGATCCCGGCGACGATGGTACGACCGTCGTCGACGCCAGTGTGCCCACCGATCCCTCTATCGAAACGACGCAAGAGACGGTGCGCGTCAGCGCCGTCAGCTTGAGCATCCGCGGCCCCAACGCAGTAGGAGTGAAACTGCAAGATACCTTCCACGTCCGACTCGGAAAGAACGCGCAACCCAACGGTGTGCAAGTCACCGTGCAAGCGTCGCCGAGCCGTTTGTGCACGGTGGCATACCTCAATGGATCGCAAGACCCGCTCATTCCGCCTGACATCACTCAGGTCGTGTTCACCATCGCCGAGGGTGAGCGCAGGGGTGACTTCCTCGTCCGCGGCGTCGCCGCATCACTCGATGATGACGATACCTGTCATCTCACCGCCACCGCCACCGGCTTTAATACGGACGACGACTACATCACGGTGAACACCCCCACGTTCAAGATCGTCGGCCTCGACGACACGGTGTCGACCTTCGATGATCCGGACCGCTTCGAAGTGCGCACCGGTCTGCTCGACGGCAAGAAGTTCGATCGCCAAGGTGTGCAGCTAGCCACGACCGTGAAGGCCTGCGTCGATGAGCCTAGCATCGGCATCATCACCGGCGGGGCTCCGGTCACTGGCGAACCAAATTGCCAAACCGCCGTGATCGCAGCCGGAGCCGACGCGACGAAGGCGTTCTCGCTCAAGCCGCTGGCGGCGTCGCCGCCGGACGTCTGCGTAACCATCTCGGCGGATGGCTTCGACTCGGTTCAAAAGTGCGTCG
>JBGOUW010000537.1:0-3395 GCA_041477755.1 Binatia bacterium | reverse complement strand
TGGCACGTCGTGGCGGAGGGCGAGGCGTTGGCGAAGGCGAAAGAGATCGCCGCGACGATTGCCGAGAACGGACCGCTCGCGGTCGAGGCGATTCTCAAGACGTTGCACAAGACCGATGGAATGAGCGAAGCCGAAGCGCTCGCCTTCGACTTCGAGGTCGGTATGCCGATCTTCCGCACCGAAGACGCCAAGGAAGGCCCGTTGGCATTCACGCAGAAGCGCAAACCCAACTTCAAGCGACGCTAGGCGCCGCTGCGGACCATTCATCACACAGGACTCGAAGAGCAGAGAGCATGGAATTCAACGTTGCCGATCTTGTCGAAGCCGCCGCTGATCGAATTCCCGATCGGGAAATTCTCGTCTGCGGACCGAACCGCCTCACCTTCGCGCAACTCGATGCGCGCGCCAATCGCCTGGCGCACTACTTCCAGTCGCTCGGGCTCGGCCGCGGCGACTTCATCGGCGTGTACGGCTTCAACAGTTCGTACTGGGTCGAGGCCATGCTCGCCGCATACAAGATCCGCGCGGTGCCGATCAACGTGAACTATCGCTACGTCGAGGAGGAGCTGTTCTACCTGTTCGACAACGCCGACCTGATCGCGCTCGTGCACGATGCGCAGTTCGCGCCGCGCATCGCCAATGTGCGCGCGCGGCTTCCTAAGTTGCGGCACTGTATCGCAATGGAGGACGATAGCGGCGAGGACTGCGCGGCGATCGGCTCCGTCGCCTACGAACGCGCGCTGGCGCAGGGCTCGCCGGCGCGCGATTTCGCGCCGCGCTCGGGTGACGACCTTTACGTCCTCTATACCGGCGGCACGACCGGCAAGCCGAAGGGCGTGATGTGGCGTCACCACGACGTGATCTTCACCCTTGGCGGCGGCATCGATCATGTCACACGCGAGCCGGCCGAGAATCCGGCGACGCTGACGAACAAAATCAACCCCGATGCGTATCTGACGATGGCGCCGTTGGCGCCGCTGATGCATGGCGCGGCGCAGTGGGCGGTGCTCGGTCCGCTGTTCATCGGCAACCGCATCGCGTTGTGGACCGGTCGCTTCGATCCCCACGCAGTGTGGCGCATGGTCGAGCGCGAGCGCGTCAACAGCATCCAACTGACGGGCGACGCGATGGGGCGCCCGCTCATCGAGGCGCTCGATGAGCCGGGCGTCAACTACGACCTCTCATCGGTGATCGTGATTTCCAGTACGGCGGCCGTGTTCTCACCGTCGGTGAAGCTGCAGTACCTGGAGCGTTTCCCCAACTCGATGCTGATGGACGCCACCGGCTCGTCGGAACAAGGCTTCACCGGCATGAGTATGGTGACGAAGGAGAACCTCGAACACGGCAGCACGAAGACGCGCGGGGTGCATGTGAATCCGGGCCGCGATGTGGCCGTGTTTGACGAGCAGCTCAAGCGCGTCGAGCCGGGATCCGGGGTGATCGGCAAGGTCGCGCGCGGCGGCAACGTCCCGATCGGCTACTACAAGGATGCGGAAAAGAGTGCGGAGACGTTTGTCGAAATCGAAGGGCATCGGTGGGCGATTCCGGGCGACTATGCCACCGTGGAAGCCGACGGGAGTGTCATGCTGCTTGGGCGCGGGTCGGTCAGCATCAATTCGGGTGGCGAGAAAATTTTTCCCGAAGAAGTCGAAGGGGCGCTCAAATCACATCCAGGCGTATTCGATGCGATCGTGGTCGGTGTGCCCGACGAACGCTGGGGCAATCGCGTCGCCGCCGTCGTGCAAGCGCGGGCCGGTCACCAGCCAACGCTGGTCGAACTCACCGAGCACTGTCGTACGCACATCGCCGGTTACAAGATTCCGCGCGAGCTGCACCTGGTCGAACAGGTCCGCCGTTCGCCGAGCGGCAAGCCAGACTACCCGTGGGCGCAAGAGCTGGCGCGCAGCGGGCGGCATCGGGCGTGACGAATCACTGCCGCGCGTGCCACTTGGTGTAAATCGGCGGCCAGCTATTGGGCTCACCGCGTTTCTTGTAAGTTGCCAGCAGCGCGTGCTCGATATCGAACTCGAACAGGATCTCGTCAGCGGCGGACGTACCGCCGCTGGTAAGGAACGAGGCGCGCACCTTGTCGGCGAGCAAGCGATCATCGCGATGAATCGCGCAGCCGGTGAGGTAGAACTCGTCGTCGCGATCCGGCACGGGAAAAGTGTGCAGCGCGAAGCGGCGGTCGCGGAGCAGATCGCCCTGCTTGGGTGACGGCGCGATCAATCCGAAGAGGCCGGTGCCGTAGAGCCCATCGCCGACGAGAATCGGGCAGAACGGGTGGACGCGCGGCCCGCCGTCTTTGCGGACGGTCGCCAGGTACCCGAGCCCAATGCCGTGCTGGTACAGCAGCGCAGCCCCGCGCGCGGCCATGTCGGGATTTGCGCTTCCAAACTCTCTCCAAGTTGCCATCGTTCAACTCTCCTTCTATCGGCTGAGATCGTCTGCGAAGCCTTACGCGGTGCCGGGGTATGCGCAGAGAACCGTGTCGAGCGGCTTGATGCCTCTAAAATGACGACAGATCGAAGTGTCCTTGACCGCGCACCGATGTGCCATGGTTTGTTCCGCTTGGTTCCAAGGGCACCCTTCCGGTTCCCAGGCCAGGCCCGGCTTGGGGATGAGGTCGATGTCCATATTCCCGCCGCGTAGTTCACGGATTGGTTCGCTCATTTGCTCCTCCTTCGAAGTCGAATCTGCGCGCAAGCGTATCTTTCTATTCCTGACACCCTCTGTCAGGATTACGGAGGTATACGATCGTTCCAGCGATGCGCGCCGACCGACTCCTGTCGATGCTTCTCCTGTTGCAGCACCGTGGCCGCATGACGGCGCCGCAGTTGGCAGAGCAGCTGGAAGTTTCCCAGCGCACGATCTACCGCGACCTCGACGCCCTCAGTGCCGCGGGTGTTCCGGTGTATGCGGAGCGTGGCCCGCGTGGCGGCTGCGTGCTGCGGCCGGGGTACCGTACCGACCTGACTGGCCTCAACCAATCGGAAGTCGCGTCGTTGTTTGCCGGCACGGCGCGCCGGGTGCTGGATGATGTGGGCCTCGGTGCGGGATTGCAGCGCGCGTTAGTAAAACTCGAAGCCGCGTTGCCGGACGCACGGCGAACGGATGCGGAGCGCGTGCGCCAACGGCTGCACGTTGACGCGGCGGCGTGGTTTGGGGCCGACGAGCGGTCGCCGCAACTCACTGCGTTGCGCGATGCGGTGTTCGCCGATCGCGCTGTGCGGCTCACCTATCTGCGCGCGAACGGGCGCGCCGCGACGCGGCGGGTCGATCCGCTCGGCTTGGTCGTGAAGGGCGGCATCTGGTACCTCGTCACGGTGACCGCTGGCGACACGCGCGTGTATCGCGTGTCGCGCATCCGGCGCGTCGTCGTCACGAAGGACCGA
>JBGOUW010000018.1:0-19299 GCA_041477755.1 Binatia bacterium | reverse complement strand
GTGCATCAAGGAGTGCAAGATTACCCTCCTCCAACATTTTCACGACGGGCTCAAGGATCAGCAACCGTTGGGACACCTCCGTAGACTGATTCTGTACCAACCGATGCCAAATGACGGGCCAGACATCGCGCATTTCAGGTTGGGCGGAGCGCTGCAGCAGCGACAAGATGAATGTGGCCTGCTCCTCCACTCCAAGCTTGCATAGCAACTCCCTCACTGAGTTCAATACACGCTCGTTGCGCTCCGGATCGTCCTCGACCGAAGCGATGCGTAAAGCGTGGCTCGCTGACAGTATGCGGACATCGGTCTCTGCTCCAGGCTCGTTCAGCGCGGTCAGCCAGTCATCAAACGCCGCAGCTCTCTTGCCGGCGAGTGAACGCGCCATTCCACGACTGAAGAACGCTACAGCGGCAAGTTCTGGAAGCACCGGAGGAGTGTTCTCGTAGCTCTCGATAGCGGAGGTGCAGTCTTGGATGGCGCCCTCGAAATCGCCCAATTCCAGTCTTGCCTTTGCGCGATCGACAAGTGCATGAGCTACTGCGGCCTCTGGGGCACCTTGGCGTTCAATCGCCTCCGTGTAATCTCGGATCGCATCTTCCCGCTGATCTAAGAACCATCTGATATCTGCCCGCATATGCTGCGCCATGGTCACGACCACGATCGGTGCATCGTCACGGCGCATCACTTGAGTTAGCTCCCCGATGCCGGCATCGACTAAACCAACCCCTACCCTACAGATCGCTCGCTTGAGCAGCGCCCACGAAACTTGGCTTGTGGACGACCCCTCCGCGGAGACAATCGACGAAAAGTCCTCGATAGCGCCATTCAAGTCGCCCAGCTCCCTTCGGCAGTCTGCCCGCTTTTGTAAGGCATCCGCGATTGCTTCCCGGGAGACACCGTCCAGCTTTGTGAGCTCGGTAAAGTCCTCCACCGCGGCCCCAAAATTCTTCAACTCCGCACGGCAGCCTCCCCGTCCCGACAGAACAAGAGCCAAGAACCCGGACGGCACAACCTGCGCGTTGACGACCCTGGTGTAATCCTCGATTGCGCCCATAAAATCCCTAAGGCTCTGCCTCGCTTTTGCCCGCAGGCCAATCGCGAACACCTGGAGCGGTGCTGGAAGTTGAGTGTGCTGAGTGATCTCGTCAACCTCTTGGATCACTTCTGCCATCTTTTCCGACGTCAAGAGGGCCATCGTATACTTCAGACGGAGTGCATCGTCCGTTGGATTCCCATGGCAGGCAGCTCTGAGGGCAGCCTCTGCCGTTTTGGCATCGCCGTGGCTAGCCGACCAATCGCCCAGCAAGGCATAGGCGCTCGTTTCGTATGTTCCTCTGTCCAAGCTCGATAACTCTTGAAACTCCGCCAATGCGAGCGCTGCTTCGTGCAGATCGCCGATCCGCAGCCAACTCGCAATCGCAATCTGACGAGCCTTCTCCTCGTACTGTGTCTGTGCAAGCGATGCCGCAAAGTATTCGGCTGTCGTCGCAGTGTCTCGCGTCGGTCGCGCCGCCGCCTGCTCCCCGCTCAACGCCAAAGACTCGAGCGCAGACAGGCGTTCCTCGGCTTCGAACCAGATACGAAGCACATCTACAAAGATCTCGATGCGTCGTTGATTGGGGCGCAGGTACCGCATCTGGTACCAAGTGCTGAAGAGTCGGTCAGGAATCGTGTAGTAGGCTGCTTGCCCCTTACCCCCACCGCGCAACGCAACAATGTGCGCCAGCTTCAAACGGGACAGTTGCGTCGTTACAGCGTTCAGGCGAAGCCGGGTTCTCTGGGCGAGATCGCTAGGTGCTGCGGTGCCGCCGGCTCGCATGAGGGCGTCGACGATTTTGCTCTGCTGTTGCGGCAACCCTTCAAGGATGTCCTTCAGCAGCGGCGTCAGCTCATCGACCAAGCGTCGAAGAGTTAGTACGACAGGCTCCAAAGCACGATGACTCAGAATTTCGTACAGCATCAGGACGAGCCTGGGATTGCCACCGGTCAAATGAAGTAGCGCGACGATTCTTGATTGGCGCTCGGGAGTCAACAGACCACGCTTGAACTCATCATTCCGATCATAATCGCTGCGTTTCACCAACAGATCTAGCACCTGCGTCTCGGAGAGGTTGTTGAGGGGAACCTCATTGAAGTAGTTGAAGAAGGCCTTGCTGTACGAGCGCAAAGCATCGAAGGTCGACACGGCGGTTCCTACGATCATCATGAACGGCTGGATCATCAGCAACCGGCGGAGTGTCGCTTGCTGAGTCTTACCAAGAGCACGTGCGAACACCATATCGAGGTTTTCGATGAGGAGAATGAGGCGCTTCCCCTGCTCTTTGGAGATCTGGTGCAGGCCCGTTATCGCTAGCTGCAGGCTCCGCGTATCGCTGGCCTCGTCTTCTACTCGCTCATGCCAAACGGTCGCGTTCGGGACATCTTTGGCGGCCAGCCTCTCCAGAGCAGCAGTCAACAGATCGCGAAGCGAGCTTAGGCCAAAATGCTCCTCGGGAAAACGAATAGGTAGCCAAGCGGCACTCAACGCGGGATCCTCCAGGATGCGCTGACAGAGCATGAGTACGAGCGTGGTCTTACCTGCGCCGCGAGGGCCGGTTATGAGGTAGCTCGTCAGTGTCGATGCTGCCGTCTGGTCTCTCAACGCTTTGGTGAGATACTCCAGGGTGTGTTCGCGAGCTGCAAATGTGGCGCGAAGCTCCTCCGGGGATATTTCTTGAGGCATGTATTTGTGTGCAACCAGAGCAGCCATCTTAGATTGTCCTCTCAATGGCGCGCCGTTTGGGCGCTGGTGCGTACCAACGGTTCCACCAATCGCGCATCACGTTCACGGCGAAGAAGTACTCATTCGTGGTCACGTCGAGGCTGACGTACCAATCGCACTCCAGGTCGGCCATGAGTTCGTTGAATTCGAGGTCGCTAGCCTCCCGCCCGCGGGCGTTGCGGTAGACATCAAAGAGAGTGCTGCGAGACACCCGTGCCCTCGAGGCCTGTGCGATGGAGCGCAAGACAGCCATAGCCGCTCGCTCGCGCAGGCGTCCATAGCGCCCAAGCCGATCCCGATAGTGGTCGAAGTAGTGCTTGCAGGTCGGGCCGAGGACTCGCTGCTGGTAGACCTCATCCAGCGTCTCAAGCGCGAGCTGTTCCGCCCTCTTCGGCAACTGGCCCAGTTGCGAGAAGAAGAGGTGGATGAAGTAGGGAACTGGAGGGCCGATCAGCTCGAGCACACGATCCGTCAATACTTCCGTCAGAGAAACACCCATCCCATCGCCCAAATCAGCAATCAGTCGCACTGCTGCGTCGCGTTCTAGTGGTTGAACGTAGAGTCGTTCAAAGTCGTTGAGCTTGTCTGCATCACCGAGCCGTCTCAGCGTAACATCAATTCCTGTGCTGCCAGCCGCAATGAACCGATAGCGCCGCAAATGATCCTTCTGCTGCAGGCGAGCGCTCCGAAACCATGCGAGAAAATCGGTAGCGGCTTTGTCGCCGTGCTGTGCGCAGATGTTGTCGAGCATGGCTGGAAGTTCGTCGAAGATGAAGATTATGATCGGCCCCACCTTTTCCATTTCAAGGAGCAGCCGTTTGGCCGCGCTCCGCCAGTCCTCCTGGATCGCAGACTTGAATTTGACTTTCGCGCCCTCGTACTCGACTTCGTCGAACGTATCCTTGACCCAGCTCATCACGGCGGTCGGAAGGCCCTTGGCCGATCGAAGGGCAGCACGTAGCTTGTCATGGGACAGCACTTCGCGAGACACTCGCCACACGAGCTCGGCGGGGGAGTCCACGTCTTCGAGATCCAGGTAGATGGGAAGGTACTGGTCGCGAGGCCGGAGCAACACGTGCCGCATGACCCCGCTCTTACCAAACCGACGAGGAGCCAGAAGTAGCAGGTTGTTGCCCTCGATCTGGCGCCACAGGTGGTCGATGAACTCCGCTCGGCCATAGAGTTCCTCAGGGTCAGGTACGTTGCCGACGATGTTCCGGATCTTCGTCATGCGCTCGCCTTAACCATACCAAGCAACGCGACCGTTGCTTTCTCGTACATCAATAGCAACACATCCGTTGCTTGTAAAGAGCGACTGTCGTTTCAGTGGAGCGGTTCAGGGGAATTGCGACGCTGGTGCTCTCCTGTCAATATCTTTGCGTGAACTGGTGATGACTCACTAGCGTCCGACAGATCTCGGAAGAGATCCAGTTGGTTAGGATCGAGCGCCCTGTGTGAATCGGGCGCGAACTCGGTAAAACCTCGCGATCGCCGACGGCAAGGTGGGCACCTCGCTCGCGCAGGGGGGCGGTGTCTTCAACAGCGGCACACACCTCCCGGGTAGGGGCGGGCTCTGCCGAGCTGTACCGAACACGGTGCCGCGCTATCACCGCGCGCGATGGCGCTGGCAGCGATGCTCTTGAGTGCCGTCGGAGTTTACGCGTTGCGCCGACGAGCACGCCTGCACTAGTTCTCGATTGAAACGGGAATTCGGTCCGCAGCAGACCGTCAGCTTCTGGCGCGACTCACACCGACCGCACCAGCAGCATCACCAGCCCGCGACGATCAGCGCACCGCCAGCGAGCACCGCGACCGACGGGCGCTCGCCGAAGAGGACGAGGCTGATCGCCTGGCTGACGACGAAGAAGATCGCGATGTAGAGGCCCATCAGGCGGCCGAAGTCGATTGTGCGGTCGGCGTTCATCACAAAGTCGTAGCCGGCGAGTAGCGCAATACCGAGCAACACGAAGATCCACGTCGACTGCACCATCGCGCGACGGATCATCGCGTCGCCGGTGATTCCAAACTGGCTGCGATCGCCAAGAACGCAATCGTTCGGGTCATGGAATCCACGGCGCGCATAGATCACATGAACGGATCGTTGCCAACGTTTCAGTCACTCGTGACTTTGCCTCGGCGCACGCGTCGCGAGCGGGCAAGAGATATCGAGATGCAGAAACCAACGCAGACCGCTGTCGACTCGGTCCATCAAGGACTTCTGGGGGGTGCCACCGCGCTCCTCGCTGCCTCGTGCCAGGTCGTAGAGTACAGAATCGGCTGTGGTCGGGTGTTGCGTTGCGTCGGATCGTGTCGCCTTGCTGTACACTGCGATCAGCTTGGCGAAGACCGGAGGGCCGAGTGGGCGTGTGGGTGTCGCACCCCGACGACCGTACAACATGACCATGACCGCGGATCGATCCCATCTGAGTTCTACGAGCCAAGTCGAGCAAATCGAGATTGTTCTCGTCGAAGACAACCCGGACGATGTCGAGTTGACTCGCCGCGCGCTGCGGCGCGGGCATATTTGCAACCCGATAGTCGTCGCGAGCGACGGCGATGAGGCGCTGTGTATCCTCCGTCGGCTAGCCAGTGACCGTGCGCCCCGGTCACGCGTGCAGCCACTCGTGCTACTCGATCTCAATCTGCCCCGCGTCGACGGACGCGCCCTATTGCAGCAGATCTGGTCGCATCCGGCCCTGAGTCGCGTGCCGGTCATCGTCATGGTCAACTCCGATGCCGATGCCGCTGACATCGGCGCCACGGCGCTTGGCGACGTCGCGTTCGTCCGCAAACCCGTCGATGCTGACGCGTTCGTCGAAGCCATCAGCAACCTCGGCAACTGGGGTCTCGACGTCGTGCGGGCAGCGAACTGAAGCAGCGCCGCCGCGCGCGGCGGTCGCAGGGCTGATTGACCGCTCTCCTCCGTTCACATACAGCCCGCACGTGCCACTCACGTGAGGTGTCCTGACAGTGACCACTCTTTTCTGGTTCATCGGCGCAACGATCGGCAGCAGCATCGGTTGGTGGCTCGGCTCCTTCGTCGGCTTGATGACGGCATACATCGTCAGCATCGTCGGCACTGCGGTTGGCGTGTATGTAGCGCGGCGCTTCGTCGCCGAGTACCTGCCCTAGTCGCTTGACGCTCAATTTTCGCTCGCATACAGTCCGCGCGATTCGACTTTCCGAGAAGGAGTGCGTTGTGGGAGATATGCTGAAGGAGCGCGTGGCGGTCGTCACCGGCGCTGGGCGCGGCATCGGCCGCGGCGTGGCGCTGGGGTTGGCCGCACAAGGCGCCAAGGTCGTGGTCAACGACTTCGGCGTCAATACCGACGGCTCGGCACCAAGCACCGGGCCGGCCTTCGACGTCGTCAACGAGATCAAGGCAGCGGGCGGCGACGGCATCGCCAACAGCGACTCGGTCGCCACCTGGGACGGCGGCGCCAACATCATCAACACCGCGGTGAAGCACTTCGGCCGCATCGACATCCTGGTCACCTGCGCCGGCATCCTGCGCGACCGCATGATCTTCAACATGAGCGAGGAAGAGTTCGACTCGGTGCTCGCCGTACACCTCAAGGGCACGTTCACCTGCGTGCGCCACGCCGCGCCGCTCATGCGCGAACAGCGCTTCGGCCGCATCATCACCTTCTCCTCGGGCTCCGGATTGTTCGGCAATCCCGGCCAAGCGAACTACGGCTCGGCCAAGGCCGCCATCAGCGGACTCACCAAGGTCATCGCGCGCGATCTGGGAAAATACGGCGTGACGGCGAATTCGATCTGTCCGGTGGCGGCGACGCGCATGACCCTCACGCCCGAAGTGATGCGCGCTCGCGAGATTCGCAAGCAGCAGGGCATCATCCGCGAAGAGCGCGCGCTCAACCAACTCGAGCAGCTGCATCCCGAAGACGTCGCTCCGATGGTCACCTTTCTCGCCAGCGACTTCGCACGCAACGTCAATGGTCAGTTCTTCCTCTGCGCCGGCGGCTCGGTATCGCTGATCGCGCTGCCGCGCCCGTTCAAGACCATCTACAAGCGCGGCCGCTGGACGCTCGACGAGTTGGATGAGTTGGTCCCACAGACGCTGGCCGAAGGCCTCGTCAACCCGGCGCCGCCGCGTGCGAGCTAAGGAACAAGGACGACGCGATGGGAACTCGATTGCAAGGCAAGGTCGCCGTCATCACCGGCGGTGGGCGCGGCATTGGCCGCGGCATCGCGCTGCTGATGGCGCAGGAAGGTGCGGCGGTTGTCGTCAATGACCTCGGCGGCGAGGTCAGTGGCGGTGGCGGCTCCGCGTCGGCCGCTGACACTGTGGTCGGCGAGATCAAATCAGCCGGCGGCCAAGCCGTCGCCAACTACGATAGCGTCGCCGACTTCGCCGCGGCGGAGCACATCGTCGCCACCGCGGTGAAGGCGTTCGGCCACCTCGACATTCTCGTCAACAACGCCGGCATTCTGCGCGATCGCATGATCTTCAACCTCAGCGAAGAAGATTGGGACGCAGTGATCGCCGTGCACCTCAAGGGCAGTTTCAACTGCACGCGCCACGCCACGCGCCAGATGCGCGAACAAAAGTCGCAAGGCCGCATCATCAGCATGTCCTCGACCTCCGGTTTGTACGGCAACTCCGGACAAGCCAACTACGGCGCGGCCAAGGATGGCATCGCCGGCCTCACGCGCGTGGTGTCGCGCGATGTCGGCAAGTACGGCATCACGGTGAATGCGATCGCGCCGGCCGCGGCCACCCGCATGACCGCCACCGTGTCGCAAAAGGCGCGCGCGATCCGCCAGCAACGCGGCGTCGCCAGCATGGGCAGCGAAGCACGCGCCGCCCTGCCCCGCCCACAACTCGAGCCCGACGATGTCGCCCCGTTCGCGACCTATCTTGCCAGCGACGCCGCGGCCAACATCAACGGTCAGACCTTCGTCGTCATGGGCGGGATCATTTCGCTGCTGAACTACCCGGCACCGGTGCGCACCATTACCGCGCCGGGACGTTGGACGCCGGAAGAAATCGCGGCCCTGTTTCCTTCCACGCTCGGGATGGACCTCGTCAATCCCGCGCCCGCACAAACCGAGTGAGTCGTCGCAGCCCCGCGCGTCCCGCGTCCATTTCGGCATCCGCACCCGCGGCCGCACCCGCTTGGCTGTGGGGCGCCGGCGTCGCCGTCATCGCCGCGCTCGTCTACCTGCCGGCGCTGCGCAATGGATTCATCTGGGACGATCCGCTGGTGCTCGAGCAGTTGCGCGCCATTCATGGCTGGCGCGATCTCGTGTTCCCACCCAATGCGATTCCGCGATACTACTTTCGCCCACTGATCTTCCTCAGCTTCCTTTTCGACCGCGCCTTGGGCGGCGAGACCGCTCTCGCATTCCACTGCTCGGTGGTCGCACTGCACGCGCTGAACACGGCACTCGTGTGGTGGCTCGGGGTGCGGTTGTTCGCCGCGCCGGCGGCAGCCGCACTCGCCGCGCTGGTCTTCGCGGTCCATCCGATCCACGTCGAATCGGTCGCGTGGATCGCCGGGCGGTCGGACGTGATCGCGGCAGCGTTCCTCCTCGCCAGCGCCATCTTGCTCACCTACGTGCGTCCCTCCTGGACCGCAGCCGTAGCGGTGATGGCCTACTTCCTCGCCTTGCTGTCGAAGGAGGCAGCCCTCGGAGGTCTGCTCGTGCTACCACTGATCGATTTCGTATTGGCGCATCGTCCGCGCTGGCGCATCGATGCGGCGCTGCTGCTGGTCACCGTCATCTACCTGCTCGCCCGTCGCCTCGCGCTGGGCGCGGCGATCACCGGTTTCGCCACCACCGCGCCGACCGAGTCCCTGCTCAGAAACCTGCTGGCTGCGGTTGGATTCTATGTGAGCAAGTTGGTGCTGCCGATCGGTCTGAGCGCCTATGTCCCAGAAGTCCCCGGCGGTTGGATACTGCTGGCGCTCGGAGTAGTCGCGCTCTTCGCTCTGGCTGCAATCGGTACGCTCGCGTGGCGGCACAACGAACGGCGCCTTGCCTTCTTGGTGTTGTGGTTCGTCTGCACCCTCGCGCCGGCACTCGTGGTGATCGTCCGGATGAGTGCGCAAGCACCGCTGGCCGATCGTTATCTGTACTTGCCGTCGGTCGGTGCCTGTCTCCTACTCACGCCACTCGCTGCACCCGGCGGGCGATGGCGCACGCCGATGTGGGTCGCCACCATCACCATCGGCAGCGCCTTTGCCGTCATGACGATCGCGCGCAGCCGTGTGTGGGCTGACGACCTGCTCTTCTGGCAAGACATCGCCGCCAAGGCGCCGACCTATGCGTTGGGTCATCGAGAGTTGGCGCAGATCTATCTGCGTCGCGATCAAATCGCCGAAGCCGACGCGGCGCTGCAACTCGCGCTGCAAGGCACGTCGGATCGCGACGGTCGCGTCATGACGCTCAACAACGCCGCCACGCTCTATCTTCGGCAGCAACGCCTCGACGACGCCGAGCGCGCCCTGCAAGAGGCGCTCGCGCTCTTTCCCCATGCGTATCTTTACTACGGACTCGGCCGCGTCGCCGTGAGTCGCGCCGAACAAGCCCACGCCCGCGGCGACAGCGATGAAGCCATGCGCCAGGTCAGTCACGCGCGCGATCAGCTGACGCAAGCGGTGGCGCTCGAACCGGGCAACGCCAAGGCGCATGCGTTGCTCGGACAGGTGTTCTACAATCTCCGCGATCTACCCGCTGCACGCGTGCACTTGCAGCAGGCGCTGCAGCTCGGAGCCAGCGGCAGCGTCGCCGACAGCGCGCGCCAGTACTTGAAGATGGCTGGCGGCTGAACCAGACGCTACCGCCGCAGACGGAGAGGCTCACGGACGATGGGGAACCTTGCAGAATTCTCGCTGCCGGTACGGATGCTGCTGCGCGCCTACCGGTGGCGCCGCATCGATCCGGTGCCGTGGGCACCGCTGCGCAAGCCGCTCGCCGAGTCGCGCATCGCGCTGGTCTCCAGCGCCGGCTTCATCGCTCCCGGCCAACCGTCCTTCGATGACTCCGTGCGCGGCGGCGACGTGTCGTTTCGCGATATTTCGTCCAGCACCAATGTCTCGACACTGGTCGAGACCCACCGCAGCGACTCGTTCGATCACGGCGGGCTCGCCGGTGACCCGAACGTGGCATTCCCGATTGACCGTGTGCGCGAGCTGGCGCAGCGGGGCCGGATCGGCGCTGTCGCGCCACGCCATCTCTCGTTCATGGGATCGATCACCGCGCCCGGCCGTCTAGTCCGCGACACGGCGCCGGAAGCCGCGCGGCGCTTGGTCGCAGACGGCGTCGATGTCGCCTTGCTGGTGCCCGTCTGACCGTTTTGCAACCAGGCCGTGTGCCTGGTCGCTGCGGAGCTAGAGCGCCAAGGCATCGCGACGGTCGCGATCGTCCTGCTGCGCGCGATCGCCGAACGCGTGCGCCCGCCGCGCGCGCTGTGCGTGCCGTTTCGCCACGGCTATCCGCTCGACACGGCGGGCGACGCAGTGAAACAGCATGCCGTGATCGAAGCGGCGCTACGACTGTTGGAGGATCCGGCGCTGACTCCTCCGGCGGTGGTCGACTATCAAGAGGGCGGAAGCCACCCGGTGCCGGGACGCTAGCGGCCCATCTGCTCTTGCATCGCCTTCGCCGCTGCGGCCATCATCGCGTCCGTCTCTTGCTCGCTCTTGTGGAGATAGTCGAGCATGCGGCAAGCGGTCGCATCGGCGCACAATGCCACCCGGCTCAGCCGCCCGCCGCGCCGATCGACGAACAGCACGCCGGTACCGGCCGGCTGTTCGAACACTTGGGCGGGACTCTTACCCTCACCTTTGAACGCGATAGTCTTTAGCGGCGTCTTGTCCGGCGCCAACAGTTCGCGCGCGCGCTGCGCCAATACTTCCGGTAGCCCCTGACCATCACCGTCAATGATCCACAGCTCCTCGACGCTGCGCTTGTCCGCGAATCGAGCGATGAGCCGCGTACCCGGCGCGGCGCTGTAACCGATTTGGTCGGGAGTCATCGGTGAGGTTGTCGCCGCACCGTAACGTGCCCCGTACTCGTCTGGCGACCGGCCGAGCTCGCCGGGCACTGAGCTATCGCGGTGACAGCCACCGATCAGCAGCAACAAGGCAGCAACGATTGCACGACGCATAGTAAGAATTCTCTCCCGGTTTACCGGAGCAGCGCAGCCACCGTACGGAGACCCGCCGCCGCCCGCGGTCCATACCAAGAGAGACACTTCCCATCAACCAAGCGAACGCGCTGCGTGCGCAGCGCGGGCGTGTCGCGCAGCACCGCGAGATCCGCGAGGTCGCGCGCGGAGAAACGATACGGCTCACTCGGTAACAGCACCACCTCCGGCGCCCGGCACGCGACCTCGGCGAGCGTTGTGGTCGGATACGGGCCGGCGTCAGTGCGAAAGATGTTCGCTCCGCCCGCGGTCCACAGCACGTCGTCGATGTATGTGCCGCCGCCGATCGTCATCCACGGATTCTTCCAGATCGGACAGAACACGCTGCGGCGCCGACCGCGATGCGACTCCACATCCGCGATCGCATCGGCGAGCTCAGCGGCCAGCTCGCGCCCACGGTCCGCGCAATCGGTCAACTGGCCCAAGCGCTGAAGCAGTCCAACCGTGTCAGCGAGCGACGCCGGAAACGTCACGAACGTCGTCAGGCCCCACGCCTCGAACTGAGTAACGTCTTCCCGGCGGTTCTCCTCGGCGTTGACGATGACGAGATCGGGCGCCAAGCGCCGTACGGCTTCGCAATCGGGATTTTTGGTGCCACCGACCTTGGTTCGCTCCGCCAGTGCCGCCGCCGGCTCTTCACAGTAGCGCGTGACGCCAACAACGGCGTCGCCGCAGCCCAAGGCGAACAAGGTCTCGGTGAGACTCGGCACCAGCGAAACGATCCGCCGCGGCGGTGTGGCGAGCGTCACGTTACGGCCGACATCATCGACAACCGATACCATCGACAGCACGGATCAAGGCTGTGGCGGACCCTTGCGACGTAAGATCGCTTCGAGCGCACGGCGTTCTTCGTCCGTGACTTCGTTGGCATCGTCCGCCTTCACATTCGATGACGGCGCAATGGCAGACGGCGTTGGTCCCAGGGCTGTGCTGTACGCGCGCCAGATCAGCCACGCGCTGATCGCCAGCGCACCCGCGCTGGCTAGCCACGCGAAAGCCACCAGCGCGTTGAACCGCCGCCGACGTCTCACAACTCCGCCGTTGCTGGCGGCGCGGCCAACTCACCCGACCACAGCGCACGCACCGCTTCCCAACCGCTGCGCTGATCCCAGCCATCGACCCCGTTGTACCAGCGCAGGCCCAGCTCGCGCACGCGCCGGCTACGACCGGCGAGAGCGAACCAGAGCGGCCACGTCGGTCCGTAAAACAACCGCACCGCGAGATTGAGCCGTCGCAACTTCTTGCCCAGCCACGACGCGCGTACATCGCGTTCGTACGCAGCGAGCGAGAAGTCGCCACTCGCGAACGCGACCACCGCGGCGTCCGCCGCTCGCCGGCCGTATTCGAGGGCAAACGAGATGCCTTCACCCATCAGCGGATCGACGCCGGCGGCATCGCCGATCAGTGCGACGCCGGGCGCCGCCAGCGGTGCGCGCTGGTGGTACCAATGGATCGGGAAGGCTTGGAAGCGCGGCGCGACAGCGATCTGCAAACGCGCCAACTCGAATTCCACCCAGCGGGTCAGCGCCGCACCGGTCGTGTCGACGGCATACGCGCCCACGTTCGCGTGCGGCACGCCATCGATCCAACATGGAAACGCCCAGGTGTACCCGCGAATGCCTTGCGCCACCGGCGCGAAGCTGAAGTCGTACCGCTGCGCCGTCACACCGTCCCATCGCAGCGCCGCCACCGGGATGTCGCACATCACCGCGCGCCCGGTGTGCGCTTTGGTGTCGCCGAGTAGCCGGCGCCGGACCAGGCTGCCCGAGCCATCGGCGCCGATGACGATCTTCGCGCGATACGATCGGTGTTCGGTTTCGACTCGAATCGCGCCGCCGTCGCGCGCTACGTCGACGACTTTGTCATTCTCCTGCAACTGGACGCCGCGCTGCCGAACGGCGGCCGCGAGCGATGCATCGAACTCGCGCCGGCGCACAACGCGGCAGAGTTCTTTGCCTTCGTACGCCAGCTCGCGGCTCGGCGTGCGTACGGCGGCACGATCGACGACGACGTGCGGAACCGTCAGATCGACGCCAAGATCGCGCAGGCACTGTAACGCATGGGGAATCAGGCCACCGGCACACACCTTATCGCGTGGGTGGCGGGCCTTCTCCAACACCAGCGTGTCACCGGCCAGCGCTGGATCGCGTTGCGCCAACCGCAGCGCCGCAGCGGCGCCCGCCGGGCCCGAACCGACGATAATCAACGGTCGGTCTTCCACGAATGATTCGCTTCGCCTGCTGAGTCTTCGCCGAGAGCGCTCACCGCGGATGAACGTTCGCCCGCACCCAGTCGATGATCGCATCGGTGGTCGCACCGGGCGTGAACATCTCGCTGACGCCGCGGCGCTTCAACTCCGCAATATCTTCCGGTGGGATGATGCCGCCACCGAAGAGGACGACGTCACCCACGCCTTTCTGTTTGAGCAACTCAATGATCGCCGGGAACAACGTCATGTGGGCCCCGGAGAGAATGCTGAGACCGATGGCATCGACGTCCTCTTGCACCGCGGTCTCGGCGATCATCTCGGGGGTCTGGTGCAGCCCGGTGTAGATGACCTCGAAGCCAGCGTCACGCAGCGCGCGGGCGATGATTTTGGCGCCGCGGTCGTGGCCATCGAGACCCGGCTTGGCCACCAGGATGCGCAGCGGTCGGTCGGCCATGACGATCAGAGCCACGCGGGATCGCGATAGACGCCAAAGACTTCGCGGTACACGTCGGAGATCTCGCCTACCGTGCAGCCGTCCTTCACCGCGGCAATCAGCGGCGGCATCAGATTGGTCGTCCCTTTCGCCGCCTCGCGCACGGCCGCCAGCGCGCCGCGGACGCGCGCCGCATCGCGCGCGCGTTTGCGCTGCCGCACCCGCTCGCTCTGCTGGCGTTCGACGTCCGGATTGATGCGCAGAATCTCGATCGGCGGCTCGTCTTCTTGGACGTACTTGTTGACACCGACCATCACCTTGTCGCGGCGATCGAACTGCTGCTGGAAGCGATACGCCGCCTCGGCGATCTCCTTCTGCGGATACCCGAGTTCGATCGCGCGCACGATGCCGCCGAGCTCGTCGATCTTGGTGATGTACGCCATCGCCTCGCGCTCCATCCGGTCGGTGAGTGCTTCGATCGCGTAGCTGCCGGCAAGCGGGTCGACCACGTTGGTAACACCGGTTTCCTCGGCAATGATCTGCTGTGTGCGCAGCGCCACCAGCACCGCTTGTTCGCTCGGCAACGCGAGCGTCTCGTCCATCGAGTTGGTGTGCAGCGACTGCGTACCGCCGAGCACCGCCGCCAGCGCTTGAATGGCGACGCGGACGACGTTGTTGAGCGGCTGTTGTGCCGCCAAGCTACAACCCGCCGTCTGCGCGTGCGTGCGCAGCATCAGCGAGCGTGGATTGCGGGCGCCGAACCGCTCGCGCATGATCTTCGCCCACAGTCGGCGCGCGGCGCGATACTTGGCGATTTCCTCGAGGAAGTCGTTGTGGACGTTGAAGAAGAACGACAGCCGCGGGGCGAAGCTATCGACATCGAGGCCGCGATCCACCGCCGCTTGCACGTAGCCGATGCCGTCGGCCAACGTGAACGCCAACTCCTGCACCGCGGTCGAGCCGGCTTCGCGAATGTGGTAGCCGGAGATCGACACCGCGTGCCAGCGCGGCGTTTCCTGGGCACAGAACTCGATCATGTCGATGACCACCCGCAGCGACGGCTCGGGCGGACTGATCCATTCCTTCTGTGCAATGAACTCCTTGAACATGTCGTTCTGGATCGTGCCGCCGAGCTTCGTCCACGGCACACCATGTCGTTCGGCCACCGCCAGGTACATCGCCAGCACGATACTAGCCGTGCAATTCACGGTCATCGACACGGTCACGTCGGCCAGAGGAATGCCGGCGAGAAGTTCCTCCATGTCGTCGAGCATCGAGACCGCGACGCCTTCGCGTCCAACCTCGCCAAGCGCGCGCGGATGATCCGCGTCGTAGCCCATCAATGTCGGCATATCGAAGGCCGTCGACAGACCCGTCTGCCCCTGCGCGAGCAGGAACTTGAACCGCTCGTTGGTGTCGGCGGCCGAGCCGAAGCCGGCGAACTGCCGCATCGTCCACAACCGGCCACGATACATCGACGGGTAGACCCCGCGCGTGTAGGGGTACTCGCCGGGCTGCCCGAGGTCGCGCTCGTAGCGCGAGTCGGGAAGATCCTCGGGCGTATACACCGGCTCGACTTCCATGTCCGACACCGTGGAGTAACGCGGCAAGCGATCGGCGTCCTTAGGGTAGCGCGCCGCCAGCCACTCGCGCTTCGCTGTACTCATACGTCCTCCGTCACTCGCAGTCGTCATCGCGCGCGCGGCGTCGCATCGCTCAAGCGCCCACGAATCATGCCGCGCGCGACGCGGACCCACGGGTTGGGCACCAAGACCTCGACCTGCCCGAGCGCTCCGAACGTCAGCGGTTCGAGCCCAAAACGTCTATTGCGGATGTGACAGGGCACGCCGTATTGCTCAAGGTAGCCGCAAACGATGTGTGCCTCGATGTCGAGTGCCGAGGCGAAGCACACCTCCCACGCCTCGCCTTCACCTCCATCAAACGATTCGGCCATGCTCAACGTCCCGTGAACGCGGCTTTGCGTTTGCCGAGAAACGCTTGCATGCCTTCGCGTTGATCCGCAGTACCGAACGTCACCGCGAACGCTTCAGCCTCGTAACGACAGCCGTCCTCGAGCGCCATGTCGGCGCCCGCATTGATGGCGGCCTTCGCTTCCTGGAGTGCAATCGGGGCCTTGCCGGCGAGATCGCTGGCGACGCGGGTCACTTCCGCGAGCAGATCGGCGCGCGGCAGAACGCGATTGGCGAGCCCGACGCGTAACGCCTCCGCCGCATCGATCATCGAGCCGGCGTAGGTCAGTTCGCGGGCGAGCCCCAGGCCCACACGCCGCGCCAATCGTTGCGTCCCGCCGAATCCCGGAGTGATGCCGAGGTTGATTTCGGGCTGGCCAAATTTCGCAGAGTCGGCTGCGTAGATGAAATCGCACGCCAAGGCGAGTTCCAATCCCCCGCCGAGCGCGAAGCCGTTGACCGCGGCGATGACGGGCATCGGCAACTCTTCGAGGCTGCGCATCACCGCTTGCCCGCGGCGCGCAAACGCGCGCGCCTCGACGCCCGACATGGTCGCCATCGCCGCAATGTCCGCACCCGCGACGAACGCGCGCTCGCCGGCACCGGTGACGACCAGACAGCGGACGCCACTATTCGCACACGCCGCGACGTGCCCCGCGATTTCGTCGAGAGTCGGCGAGTTGAGCGCGTTGAGCAGCTGTGGGCGATTAATGGTGAGGATGCCGACCGCCTCGCGGCGCTCGAACAGCGTGCACGCGTCGGTCGCCATGCTCAGTACTCCGGCTTGAAGTCGAAACGGTGCACGGCTTCGATGAAGCGGATCGTACGCGTGCGCGAGCGCATCACTACCGAGTTCGTCGTCGCGCCGCCCTTGAAGAAGTGGACGCCGTGCACGTAGTCGCCGTCTGTCACACCGGTTGCGGCGAACATGACGCTGCCCGAGGCCATCTCCTCCGCCGTGTACTTCCTGGTGAGATCGGTGATGCCAACTTCGGCGGCGTGGCTCGCGTCTTCGCTGTTGCGCGTACGCAGGCGCCCTTGCATCGCGCCGCCGGTACAGCGCACGGCAGCCGCCGTCAGGATGCCTTGGTGAGCGCCACCGACGCCCATGAGCAAATCGATGCCGCTGCCGGGCTTCGACGCCGCCATGCCGGCGGCCACATCGCCATCGCTGAGCAACTTCACCCGCGCACCGGCCTTGCGAGCTTCGGTGATCAACTTCTCGTGCCGCGGCCGATCGAGCACCGCGACAGTCAGATCTGCCACGTACACCCCCTTCAATTCGGCGAGCAGGCGCAAGTTCTCGGTCGTCGACTTGTCGAGATCGATGGCCCCGACGCCGTCGGGGCCAACGACGATTTTCTCCATGTACATATCGGGGCAGCGTAGAAAGCCGTCGCGTTCCGCGATCGCGATGATCGACAGCGCGTTGTAGCCGCCGGTGGCGCAGATGGTCGCGCCTTCGAGCGCGTCAAGCGCCACGTCGAGTTCGTCGCCCGTACCGCTGCCGACGTGCTCACCGATGTAGAGCACGTCGCTCTCGTGTTGCGCGCCTTCACCGATGACGACCACGCCGTTGATGTTGATCGACGCGAAAGCCTTGCGCATCGCCTGCGCGGCGGCATGATCCGCCGCCGCTACATCGCCGCGTCCCATCAACCGGGCGGAGGCCAACGCCGCCGCTTCGGTGACGCGTACCGCTTCTAAGGCCAAGTTGCGTTCCATCGTCTCAGTCGCCCTTCCTTCGTCCCCCGCACCGCAGCCGCCCGGCACAGCCGTCTGCTGCCTCGTACAGCAACGACTCATCTCTTTACCGGACTTCGGCCCGGCGTGCCAGTTGTGGGTGGGGGTGCGCGGCTGGGGTAGGCGTCGGTTCGCACCCGACGGTGAACGGGAGCGACTATTGACCCAAGCTGTCCTCGATGCGGATGGCTACGGACTTTCTGCGCACGGCGGCGAGTCGATCGATCGCGCGCAGCGCGCGGCGCAGGCGGTCTTCGCGCGCGTGGTGGGTGCGAATGACGATCGGCACGCTGGCGCCGTCTTCGCGTCCCTTTTGAATCACCGACGCGATCGAAATCTCCTGACCGCCCAAAATCCCCGCAATGCGCGCCAGCACGCCGGGCCGATCTTTGACGATGAAGCGCAGATAGAACTCGCTGGTCAGCGCGCCGAGCGGTTTGATGCGCACCTGTCGCTGCGTCGCCAGTGGGTAACCGAGTGGCTTCACGCGCCCGCGGCTGCCGCGCAGGCGATTGCGCGCCACTTCCATCACGTCGGCCACCACTGCGGTTGCCGTCGGCATCATGCCCGCGCCCAACCCGAGATACATGCTGGCGCCGAGGGCCTCGCCACGCACGGCGATCGCATTGAGGGCACCGTTGACGTCGGCCAGCAAGTGCGTGCGCGGCACCATCGCGGGCTGCACCCACGCCTCGATCCCGTCGCGATCTTCCTTCGCCACCGCCAGCAGCTTGATGACGTAGCCAAAGTCCTTGGCGTAGTTGATGTCGAGTTGGCTTACCTCGCGAATGCCGGCGGTCGGAATGTCCTTCAATTGCACGCGCGCGCCAAGCGCCAGTTGTATCAACAGCGTCAGCTTGTGCGCCGCATCGATGCCATCGACGTCGTAGTGTGGATTCGCTTCAGCCAAACCGTGCGCCTGCGCCGCACGCAACACTTCGTCGAACTCGCCGCCCCGAGTCGTCATGGTGCTGAGGATGTAGTTCGAAGTGCCGTTGACGATGCCGTAAACCGCACGGTTGTGATCGGCGGCGAGACCTTCCTTGAGCACCCGAATGATCGGAATGCCGCCACCGACGCTGGCTTCGAAGCCGATATCGACGCCGGCCCGCTCCACCGCGCTGAAGATCTCGCGGCCGTGGACCGCCAGCAGCGCTTTGTTCGCCGTAACCACGTCCTTGCCGTTGGCGATCGCCTGCAGCACAAAGCGGCGCGCCGGTTCGTAACCACCCATCAACTCAATGACGATGTCGATCGACGGATCGTTGAGCAACGCGGCGGCGTCGTTACTGAGGATCTTCCGGTTGATCTTGACGCCGCGATCGGTCTTCAGATCGAGGTCAGCGATGCGCGCCATCACCACCGTGGCGCCGAGCTTCTCGCGGATCTGGCGCTGCTGGCGTTGCAGCAGCTTGACTACTCCGGTACCGATCGTGCCGAACCCGATCAGCCCGACTCGAATTGTAGGCGTCAGCACGGCGTCAAGCGGTGGCGCGCGCGGCGCTGGTATCGCCGAGGCTCAGCGCGCGGCGGATGCCGCGCACCGCCTGGCGGGTGCGATGCTCGTTCTCGATCAACGCGAAGCGCACGTAGTGATCGCCGTACTCGCCGAAGCCGATGCCCGGCGAGACCGCGACCTTCGCGTCGCGGAGCAGCAGCTTCGAGAACTCGAGCGACCCGATCGCCTTGAAGGCGTCGGGTATCTCCGCCCACACGAACATCGTGGCCTTCGGCTTCGGCACGTGCCAGCCGACGCGGTCGAGCCCCTCGCAGAGCGCGTCGCGCCGCTTGCAGTAGGTCTCGCGGATCTCGTCGACGTAGTGCTGCGGCCCGGTCAGCGCGGCGGTGGCGGCGATCTGCACCGGCTGGAAGATGCCGTAGTCGAGGTAGCTCTTGATGCGGGCGAGCGCGCCGATGATCTCGCGGTTGCCGACCGCAAAGCCCACCCGCCAGCCCGGCATGTTGTAGCTCTTCGACAGCGTGAAGAACTCGACCCCGACGTCCTTC
>JBGOUW010000178.1:0-8905 GCA_041477755.1 Binatia bacterium | reverse complement strand
TGCGATGCCGCAGCCAATGCTCAGCGAATCCGCGAGCGAGATCGTGTGCGCTCTTCATCGCCGCGCTGTGGAATTCTGTCCATCGGCCGTACCGCCTCTGACCCTTCTGCGGCGCTTTGCGTCAATCGTTTGCTCGGCCACAAGGCACATCATTCGGATTAGCGTCTGCTCCACCTTCTCGCACGAGCCGGTATGCGAATTGCGGTTCTCCAACCCCAATGGCAGTAGATCGCATGGCATATCGCACTGTAGACCGACTGCGGCGTCGGGTTGTGGCTGCTTCGGTGTCGGCTCCTGTAGCCCGGTGGAGCAGGGTCTTAAGCTGATGTAGCGGCGCGCGGCTGCGACCGCGTGGGGTCGATCATCGCCATGCAAACAGACGAAAATTCGGAACATCGTGAGACAACTTGGAACACCACAAAACGATGGCTTTTCCCTAGCCGCTTGCGGAGGAGCACCTCATCCCTCGGAACGCACCTTGCTCTCCTATCGTGATCTGATGCGCACAGTCATGCGAATGCCCACGCGACCGAGTATCGCCACGTCATGGCGTATTGCCGTTTTGGCCGCGGCGACCTTTCTTGCGCTGACCACGAGCGCAGCCTGGGCCCAGCCGGTTCTCACCATCAGCCGAATGGCACCCGCGTCGGTATCCGTACCGCCACCGGATAGTACCAACCCGCCCCCACCAATTACCTGGAACATCGTCGGCCTGGATAGCAACAGCCCGGCAGTCACGACGAACCCGCACGACTTTCTTGTCGGGGCACGTGTCTGCAACACCGGGACCTCGGCAGCATCGAGTCTCGTTACGACCTTCAAGTGGGATCAAGTTGACCCGACTGGTTGTCCAGGCGCGACCGCGTGCTTCACGCTCGGAGGAATTTGCACGTCGTCGGCAACCACATGCACGCTGCCGACCGTGTCCTCGCTGGCAGCAGGTGCTTGTAGGGACTTCTTCTTCAACGTCTCGGTGACGCAGAATGCCGGGGCCCACAACAAAACGCGCGACTTCCACATCGAAGCCTCGGCCACGGGAGTAAGCACGGTCCAAACCGGGGGCACCGGCGGCAATCGTGAACTGTATGTTGAGAAGCTAGTTTCTCAGAACCGCAACGGGACCAGGGGCATCACCGTTACCGGCGCCGCGACCTGCACCGATGGCGATACCACTCCCAACGATCCCAGCACATGCACGACGCCGCTCACCTGCACCATGGCGCCGGGGGATACGGCGAACTTCACCTTCTCATCGTTCACCGCCACGGGTGGCTACGAGCAGTTGGTGGCTTTTGTGAACTGGCCCAACGACGCGTTCGAGATCCAGTCGGTGTCGGTGTCGTACAATCAGCCGCTGTCGCCGCTGTACAACAGCAACCATAGCGTCTACGCCGATGCGTGTGGCTGGAACAACGACCCCAGCGACGCACACTACAAGGAAGGTACCGGGGGCAACCCCGGCTGCAATCTCACCGACATGTATAGTGGCGGCAAGGCGGGTGGTGATCCGATCAGCACGACCTACGCGATCTCAGCGCTGACCGCAGGCTCGAGCACGCTGTCCGAAGTGATCTACGACTTCTCAGGCTCCAGCTACCATTACAACAGCGACTTCGGCAGCTGCGCAGGTAAGTTGATCGTCAACATCGCGGCTCGCACCACCACACCAACCCGGACATCGACACAGACGCCGACGGCCACCCCGACCAGTACGCCGACGCGGACGCCCACGGCGACCCCGACTAGTACCCCGACGGCGACACCCACGCAGACCGCCACCAGCACACCGACGTCGACGCCGACGGCTACACCGACCCAAACCCCGACGGCCACGCCCACGGCTACGCCAACTCAAACCCCGACGGTCACTCCCACATCGACGCCGACCAGTACGCCCACGCAGACGCCCACAGAGACCCCAACCAGCACACCAACCAGTACACCGACGCAGACGCCTACGGTGACGCCGACCAGCACCCCGACATCGACACCGACGCCCACACCGACCAGGACGCCGACAAGGACGCCTACGGCGACCCCGACCAGTACCCCGACGGTTACGCCCACGCAGACCGCCACCAGCACACCAACATCGACGCCGACCACCACGCCGACTCACACCCCCACGGCGACCCCGACCAGTACGCCAACGGCTACACCCACGCAGACATCGACGCCGACCAGTACGCCTACTCACACCCCCACGGTGACCCCGACCGATACCCCGACGGCTACACCCACGCAGACCGCCACCAGCACACCAACGTCGACACCGACTGCCACGCCGACCAGTACCCTGACGCGGACGCCCACGGCGACCCCGACCAGTACCCCGACGGCTACGCCCACACAGACTGCCACCAGCACGCCGACGTCGACGCCGACCACTACGCCCACGCAGACACCCACCAATACCCCGATCCCGGTCATCGACTTGGCGGTGGATATTGCGGACAACCCGGATCCTGTGGCGCCAGGACAAAACCTCGTCTACACCATCGTTGTCACCAACAACGGTCCCGACCCCGCCACGGGTGTGATGATGACGCAGGCGCTGCCGCCGGGCGTAACGTTCGTATCTGCCACACCCGACCAGGGAAGCTGCACTCAATCTAGCGGCACCGTGACTTGTAACCTGGCCGGGCTAGCAAGTGGCGGAACCGTCACGATCACAGTGGTTGTCACCCCAACAGCGCCTGGCACCATCACGACGACCGCGTCGGTTGCCGGTAATGAGTTCGAGTCTGATCTAGGTAACAACACGGATGCTGAAGCCTCGCTCGTGCTCGGGGCAACCCTCACCGCGACCCGAACCGCCGGCGGGACCGGCACGCCGACACCGACCCCGACCCCGGTCGACGCGCAGTGTCGGCCACTGATCCGCAAGGTGCACGCAGGCATCGCTAATCCTGGCGGGCTGATTACCTACACGCTGCTGTGGTCGAACCCGTGCGACACGATCCTCCACAACGTGGTCATCACCGACACGCTCCCCGACGGCTTGGTTCTGGTTGCCGCCGACGCCGACGCAAGCGCAGTCACCGTGTCGATCGCAAGAAACACGGTGACGTTCGCGGTCGCCACCCTCGTCAAGGGTCCGGCAAGCACCGCTACGATCACGGCACAGATAGATGCAGGCGTGGCACCAACCACACTGCTGACGAACACAGCCAACCTGCGTAGCGACGAGTTTCGGAATCCCTCCAGTGTGGATGATCCACTGCGCGTACGTGGCGGCATTGTTGACCCGCACAAACTCTCGTGCGCCCTCAACGCGCAACAACTAACCCGGCCGCAGCGCCAGATCACCTTTGTCGCGCGCTACCAGAGAGGCTCGGCGCTCAACACGATCACGCTGTCGCTCCCGATCAGCGACCTCGAAGTGTTGAACGTCCAGCCACCCGCGGCTAGCGCGGTCGGCGGTCTTTTCACGTGGACGAACCTGAACAAGACATCCGGTCTGGTGAAAGTAAAGACGCGCGTTGCCCCATTGGTACCTGACGGTGCGCAGCTCAATGCCACGGCCATGGTAAACGATGGCCTCGGCAGTCTGGTGTATTGCGATAACCAATCCGTCGTTGATCGTGGCGACCGCCTGTTCGTCAAACTGCGCGGCCAGGCAAAGGCCGCCCCAGGTCGCTTTGTGACGTACTCGATCCAGTACCGCGACGCCATCGGCAACAACGAGATGACCCTCTCTCTGCCAGCCGATTCGAACGTGCTAAGCGTCATTCCTCCGGCCAGTAGTCAACAAGCGGGAGTGCTCACGTGGCTCAACCTACCGGTGCCGGCTGGCCCGGTGAAGGTAAAGACGCAGGTGTCGGCCCAGGCCTCGGCGGGATCCGTTTTGTCGGCGAGCACCACCATGAGTGATTCGACTGGTAACGTGGCGCGAGCAACCACAGAGACTCAGGTCGGCGCCGCTGTGAGTTCGGGCGGCGGTACCAGACCTGGCACCGGCAACTTGAGTGTCGGCATCGACGGACCCGGCCATGTGATACCCGACTCTCGCTTGTCGTACACGCTCACCGTAACCGTACTCGGCAATGCGTTGGCTTCGGACATCGTGCTGCGCGATGATCTGCCGGCCGGGTTGACCTATCGCTCGGCAATCCCTGCACCTACCACCGCGATCAACGGCACGCTCACCTGGAGCCTAGGAGACATCCAAGGACCGGCCATTGAACGGATCAAAGTCATCGTTGATGTCGCCGCTTCGGCGGGTGGCTCGACCGTCGTGAACAAGGCCACGCTGCTGGATGGACAAGGGCACAGTGCTAGCTCGACCCAGCCAGTGAGCGTCCGCTGAGAGTCTGTGATTAAATCTCCTGGGTGGAGCGCTGCTCCGCCCTATTTCTTCACAAGCTCTGAGCAGTCGCTCGTGGGGGGATAGTCGGGCAGCCTCTCACCAAAAAACTCCTTGCGCCCCCAAATGAAACGGGATAAATGCCTCATCACCTGAGGTCATTCGGCCGAAGGTAAAGCTTTCCTGTGTCGCACGCTAGCAGACCCGTTTCAGAGAGCGGCGATAGCTTTCAAGGGTCCGGCTATGAAGTGAGTGTGGACAGGTCGGTAGAGAATTCAGCAAGAAGCTGGTTTTATGATGATTTTGGCGATACTCACGGCTGTTGATAATCCTGTTGATGGTGGGCATGGAACAGGCTTGGAAACACGCCCTTGCGACGCTCAGGCGGCGAGTTGATTCAGCGGACTATGGCGGCCTAATTGCTCGCCTCCACCCGGTCGCTCAGCAGGATCGAAACTTCCTCTTTGAGGCGCCCAATCGACTGGCCATCACGGTCATCACGCAACGATATATCGGGGTTATCGAAGAAGTCTTGAGTGCCGAAATGGGCCACCCAGTGCGGGTGATCCTGCAGCCACCGAATGCGATGCAACAGGAGCTGTTTCCAATTGTCGACATGCCGCCGGAACCCGAGGCGGTTGTGGCCCCGAAGCGTCCGGCTTCGCTGATTCCGAAGTATACGTTTGCGAATTTCGTTGTTGGGGCAAGCAATCAGTTTGCCCACGCCGCCTCAAAAGCCGTGGCCGGCCAGCCCGGTGTGCATTACAACCCGCTCTTTATCTACGGCGGAGTGGGGCTTGGAAAAACTCACTTGGTGAACGCGATCGGCTTCGAAATCTTTGAGCGCAGTCAGAATGCGCGAGTGGTCTACTTGTCCTCGGAGTCGTTCATGAACGAGCTGATCGGCGCGTTGCGGCGCGACCGCATGGATGAATTCAAAGGGCGGTTCCGACGTGTCGATGTCCTGATCCTCGACGACGTGCAGTTCCTCGCTGGCCGCGAGCGCACGCAGGAAGAGTTTTTTCACACCTTCAACTCGCTCTACGAGGGCCACCGCCAAATCGTGCTCACCTCCGACAAGTTTCCCAAGGAGATCCCCGATCTCGAGGAGCGGTTGCGTAACCGTTTCGAGTGGGGTCTGATCGCGGACATTCAACCACCCGACGTGGAGACGCGAGTGGCGATTCTCGAGAAGAAGGCTGAGGTCGAGCACATTGAGCTGCCGTCGGATGTCGCCATGTTCCTGGCCTCCAACATCAACTCGAACGTGCGCGAACTGGAGGGTTCGCTCACGCGCTTGGGAGCCTTTGCGTCGCTTAATAAGTGCGCCATCACGGTGGACTTCGCGCGCGAGGTGTTGCACACCATCCTACGCGAGCATGACCGAGTTATCACGATCGAGTCGATCCAAAAGGCCATTTGTGAGTTCTACAATCTGCGCCCGAGTGAGCTGCGGTCGAAAAAACGCACGAGGAACGTCGCCCTGCCACGGCAAGTTGCGATGTACCTCTGCCGGCGCCACACCTCCGCGTCGTTTCCCGTCATCGGCGACCGTTTTGGTGGTCGTGACCATTCAACGGTCATTCACGCCACCAAAACCGTTGACAGGCGCATGCGCGAAGATGCAACCTTCCGTGCCACAGTGGAGCGGATCGAGCGACTGATCGAAAATGTAGCGTGAGCGGGGGTGTGAATAAGATGCGGATAATGTGCGGACAGATGACCAGGGGCCGTGGACACCAGGGGTGTACGGTTGGCTCCGGTGCTGAGTACTCCATCCCATCGTCACGCGCCCTGCGAGTGCTGGCGCGTTGTCCCCATGATCCACAGCCACTACTACGACTGGAAGATATATAAAGATCAGATAAGAAGGAGTGCGGAGGGAGCGGCGGAATGGAATTCAGCATCGCACGGGAAGAACTACTTCACGGACTCTATCTCACGCAGGGAATCGTTGAACGGCGAACGACAATCCCTATCTTGGCCAATGTATTGATCGAATCGACCGCCGATGGCGTCATCGTTGCCGCAACCGATCAAGAGATTGGCGTTCGACGTCGCTGCGCGGCTAAGGTGAAGAAGAAGGGAGCACTCACCACCGGTGCGCGGAAGCTGTACGAAATTGCGCGGGAGTTGCCAGAGGGTGACATCGTGCTGCGCGCGCTTGAGAATAACTGGATCGAGGTGTCAGCCGGGCGCGCACGCTTCAAGATGGTGGGGCTCGATCCCAAGGAGTTTCCGGCGATGCCGGCCGCGCCGAAGGATGACGATAAGCACGCAGCGTTGATCCCCGCTGCGACGTTGATGGAAATGGTCGAGCGGACGCTATTTGCGGTGTCGACGGACGAAACCCGAGTGAACCTCAGTGGCGTGTATGTCGAGCGTGCACAAAAGGACCAATTGCGGCTCGTGGCTACCGACGGGCACCGCCTGGCGATGATCACGCGACCGGTGGAAGGGCTGGTGCCAGCTGCCGGTGTGCTGCTTCCACGCAAAGGCATCCAGGAAATCACCAAGATGTTGGAGACCGGAGATGGGCCGCTAGCGATGGCCGTGCATGCCGGGATCGTTCACATCAGTCGTGGCTCTGTGGAGTTGTCAATGCGGCTCCTCGAAGGAGACTTCCCGGACTACAAGCAGGTAGTTCCTGCCGAGTCCGAGCGCCGAGTCGTGATCAGCACCGCCGCATTTCTTGCGGCGCTGCGGCGCGTGTCGCTGGTATCGAGTGAGCGCACCTGTGGTGTTCGTCTCGATGTCGATGGGTCGCGCATGAACGTCTCGTCCATCAATCCCGATATCGGTGAGGCCAGCGAGGAGATCGAAGTCGAGTACGAAGCGGCGGCGATTACGGTCGGATTCAATGCGCGTTACATCATCGATGTCCTCCAGGTGCTCGCGTCTGACAGTCGCGTTGAGATGGCGTTCAATGACGAGGTTAGCCCCGCGGTTTTGCGATCTGAATCCGAAGCCGACTATAGCTGCGTAGTGATGCCCATGCGGCTCTGATCCGACTCCCCCGAAGGAGTCCGAATCATCCGCGATTTCGCGGCCCTGAAGGTACCTAGTTTTCGGCCTGCCACAGTTCTCTATCTCACTGTTTTTCAAGCATAAATTACTTTCTCTACAACTTTACTCCGCAGCTGCTTTCTGGTACGTTCACGCGGCTAAGTCAACGCACTTTTGGCGGCGATCGAGGGAGTACCAATGGGGTTGGTGGGCGCACCGGATTCGAGCGACTACGGCGCGGACAAGATCAAGGTATTGGAAGGCCTTGAGGCGGTCCGCAAGCGCCCGGGAATGTACATCGGTGACACCGCCGAGCGCGGACTGCACCACCTCGTCTTCGAAGTCGTCGACAACTCCATCGATGAATCGCTTGCTGGTCATTGCGACCACATCTCCGTGGTCCTGCACCTCGACGGCAGCGCGACGATCGAGGACAATGGGCGCGGCATCCCGGTAGAGATCCACCCGACCGAGGGGATCTCGGCCGCCGAAGTCGTGCTGACGAAACTGCATGCTGGCGGCAAGTTCGATCACGGCGCGTACAAAGTGTCGGGAGGTCTCCACGGCGTCGGCGTCTCGGTCGTCAATGCCCTTTCGGAATCGCTCGAGGTCGAGATCAAGCGCAACGGGAAAGTCTACGTTCAGCGTTTTCAACGCGGCACGCCCGACGCGCCGCTGCGCGAGATCGGCACCACGCCGCAACGCGGAACCAAAGTTACTTTCAAGCCCGACACCCTCATCTTCGAGACCACCACGTTCAGCTTCGATATCCTCTCGCAGCGGCTGCGCGAGCTCGCGTTTCTCAATCGCGGCCTCCGCATCAAGATCCTCGATGAGCGTGCCACACCGCTGAAGGAACACGAGTTTCATTACGAGGGCGGCATCGAGGAGTTCGTCCGCTACCTCAACCGAGCGCGCACCCCCATCCATCCCAAAGTCATCTACCTCCTCGGTCAAAAGGACGGAACGGAAATCGAGGTCGCACTCCAGTGGACCGATGGCTACACCGAGAGCACGTACTCCTTCGCCAACAATATCAACACGACTGAAGGTGGCACCCACGTGATCGGCTTCAAGTCGGCGCTGACCCGCACGATCAACCACTACGCGTCGGCCAATGGCTTGCTCAAGAAGGAAGAAGAGGCGCTCCAAGGCGACGACGTGCGCGAAGGTCTCACCGCGGTCATCAGTGTGAAGGTGCCCGAGCCGCAGTTCGAAGGCCAAACGAAAACCAAGCTCGGCAACAGCGAAGTGAAGGGTATCGTCGAAGCCCTTCTCAACGAAAAGCTCGGCGAGTTTCTCGAAGAGCAACCGGCCGACGCCAAGAAGATCGCGCTCAAAGGACTTGACGCCGCCCGCGTTCGTGAGGCCACGCGCAAAGCCAAGGATCTCGCACGCCGCAAGAATGCGCTCGATTCCGGATCGCTGCCGGGCAAACTCGCCGATTGCCAGGAACGTGATCCCGCGCTGTCCGAACTGTTCATCGTCGAGGGCGATTCCGCCGGCGGCTCCGCTAAACAAGGCCGCGACCGTCGCAATCAGGCGATCCTCCCCTTGCGCGGTAAGATCCTCAACGTCGAGAAGGCCCGCTTC
>JBGOUW010000454.1:0-4200 GCA_041477755.1 Binatia bacterium | reverse complement strand
AGGTATGGAAGAACTCCTCCTGCGTACGCTCCTTGCCGGCGAGGAACTGGATATCGTCGAGGATCAACGCGTCGACATGCCGGAAGCGATCGCGAAACTGCGCCATTTGATCTTGGCGCAGCGAGGTGATGAGCGAGTTCATGAACGCTTCCGCCGACAGGCACGCCAAGCGCTGCCGCGGATTGTGCACCAACATCTCGTGCGCCAGCGCGTTGGCGAGATGGGTCTTGCCCAAGCCAACGCCGCCGTGGAGGAAAAGCGGGTTGAAGCGCCGCCCCGGTTGTTCGGCGACTGAGACCGCGGCCTGGTATGCGACTTGGTTCGCATCGCCGACCACGAAGGTCTTGAAGGTGTAGTGCGCAACCAGCTGGCCGATCTTCGGCACGCGCGCTGCGGTGGTCGCCCCCCGTTCGCGTCGCGCTGGAAGCGGCGGCAGCGCCGGAGGGACCGGGGCCGTCCAGGTACTGCTGACCACGGCGCGTACCGCGCGCACGTCACCCGCAACGGCCGCGAGGGTGTTGCGGATCGTACCGAGGAAGTGCCGCGTGATCCATTCTTGAAAAAAGCGATTCGGCACTTCGAGGCACACGCCCTCGCGATCGCTGGTACAGCGGATCGGTTCGATCCATGTCACAAAATTTCGTTCGCCCACCTGTTGCCGCAGCAGCGGCAACGCTGCCGACCACAGTTCCTCCATGCGTGCCCATCCCCCCTGCGTCGGTCATGTTTCAAGCTTGTCGGTGCGCGCGCGGTTATCCCCAGCTGGGGACAACGCAGTAAGTCACCGCCGCCGCACTAAGTTCCGCCACCTCTCCACAACCCCGTACACAGTTCGCCACCCACACCACTGCCCTTCCTTCCTCACCAGGAAGGCAGCGCGCGCAACCGACAAGAGTCATTTCGCTCGCAAGAACTTTCAGAACGCGTTAACGAAGAGGCGCTCGTATTAATCCCGGATGAAAATGAAGTCAAGAAATTTTTCCCGCGCGAGAAATTTTTTTTCGCGTGCCGCGCACCACTGCACGCAGACACTCGCGCGCGGCGCGCGGCACGCGGATTTCAGTCGCCTCAGCGCGCGTTCTTCGCTATAGCGTATCCACGTCATGCCTACTTTCGCGCGCACCATCGCGCTGATCATTGGCGCAACCCTGGGCGCACTCCTGCTCGCTCCCCTCGCGCTCGCCACGCCACCACCCGTCGTGTTCGGACCGCGGCGCAGCTACGTCGTCAGCGCCGCACCGATCCCCGCCATCGGTTTGAGCGCCGAACACTTCAACGACGACGCGGCGCTTGATCTGCTCACCGTCAGTGGCGTCGACAGCGACACGAACACGCTGAATTTCTTTTTCGGACGCGGCGATGGCAGCTTCAGCGCGCAACCCCCGCTGGCACCGCCCGACTTGCAGTTCGGTGACAGTGGCGGCGTGATCGAAATCACGGCGGTGGCCGCCGCACCACTCGCACCCGGCGATGCGCTCGCCGATGTCGCACTCGTTGGCACGGGTTTCAGTGGCGTGAACATCTTTCCACTCGCGCAAGTATACGAAAGCCCGGTGTTTACCTTGCGCGTAAACTTTCCCGCACGAGCCGCGTGTGGAGATAGCCATACGCCGCCGCAACCGTGTTCTTACGACTCGCTGTTGATCACCGACTTCGGCAGCGCGGCCGGCGGTCCCGACGGCAAACTCGATCTCATCGCCGGCGACTCGATTACCGGCTACCTCAGCCTCTACAAACAACAAACGCCACCCGGGCGCTTGCTCTTGCTGCCAACCCTTCTGGCCACTGGATCGACGCCCAGCGACCCCGGTGGCGCCCAACCGGTCGCGATTGAAGTTGGACGCTTCGACGCCGATGCCCTCCCCGACCTCGCTGTTGCTCTGCAAGGCGAAGATGCGATCGGCATTCACCTCAACAACGGCAACCCGACCCAGCTCCCGTTCGGTAACGGCATCCAGTTCCCCACCGGCCCCGAACCGATCAGCTTGCGGGCGGCCGACTTCACCGGCGACGGCAAACTCGACATCGTCGTGCTGAGCCTTGAAGGCTCCGTGTGCCTGCACCGCAACACCAGCACCGTCGCCGGCAGCGTGTCGTTCGCGCCGGTCACCTGCCTTCCCATGGTCAACGACCCCGTTTTGTTTGCCGGAGGCAATGGCCCCGCACTCGCGCTCGGCGACTTCAATCACGACGGCGTTGTTGACATCGCCGCACTCGAGGCGCCGGCGAACCAGCCGGGCCATGTCGCCGTGCGTCTCGGCAATGGCGACGGCACCTTCGCCCCCGTCGTGCTGAGCCCAGCGCTGGCCAACGAGCCTAACGCGCTGACAATTGGCGACTTCAATGGCGATGGCTTCAGTGACCTGGCCGTCGTCGACACCGACCCAGTCACCGGCGGCTCGTCGCTCTCCGTCATCCTGACCAACGGCATCGCGCCCGCCTTCACTCCGACGCCGACGCCGACCATTACCAACACGCCCACGCGCACCGGCACCCCCACCCGTACGCCGACACCGACGCGTACGTCGACACCGACGCGCACGCCAACAAAGACCGGAACGCCGACCAAGACCGGAACCCCGACCAAGACCGGCACACCGACCAGCACGGTACCGACACCCACTGCGACCGTCACGCGTACCCCAACCGCCACCAGCACGCCCTCGCCAACACCACGCCCCGCCCGCGGTGATGCCAACTGCGACGGCCTCATCGATGCGAACGACTTTCCGATCGTGCTCGATCGCCTATTCGACCCACGCGTCGCGCCGCAATGCGACGGAGCCGATGCGAATGGTGACGGCAGCTTCACCGCGCCCGACGTCTCGAAGTTGCTTGAACTTTTGAGCGGACCCTAACCGATTTACGGCGCCGCCGCACTAGTTTGCACGGCCGCGCGCGCCAATCCGATTGCGTACGCCATCAACTGTGGCGGCAGCGCGCCCTTGATCACCCGGCCATTGATGAACCACGTCGGCGTCGATTCGACGCCTGCCGCGGTCCCCGAACGAATGTCCCGCGCCACGCGCTCGCGCGTCGCCGGGTCGTTCATGCAAACCTCGAACTGTTGATGATCGAGGCCGGCTTGCGCCGCATACGCCTGCAGGCTGGCATCATCGAGATGTTGCTGGTTGGCGAACAGGAGATCGTGATACGGCCAGAAATGTTGCTGCGCGGCGGCACACTCGGCGGCAAGCGCGGCCCGACAGGCGCTGCGGTGGAAGTCGTTCGTGATGCTCGGGTTGCACGCGTGGTCGAGCGGAAAGTGGTGAAACACCACCCGCACCAGGCCGTGATACCGCGGTAACGTCTCGTGCAGACTCTGCGCCAGCACGGCGCAATGGCCACACTCGAAGTCCGAGTAGGCAACGATGGTTACCGGGGCATTCGCCGGCCCGAGATCCTTGCCCTCGTCCGCTGTGATGTGGACGATCGGCTGCGCCTGATACCACTTGTAGAACTCGGGCTGACTCTGCGCGATCTCGCCCGCGTCGAGCCCTTCGGCCCCCGGGGCAACTGCCTTCCAGACAACCACGCCGACGACCAAGGCCACGGCAGTGGCGGCGGCAAACGCCAGCCAGCGGTCCTGTCGCTGCCGTTGCCGCTGCCGTGCGGGCTCGACCCGCACGTCGATACTCGCCGTGCGTAGCTTCCACGTCGAGACCACCGTGCCCACCGCAACCACGTACAGCGCGCTGCACATCAGGCAGACCGCTCCGATGACAAACAGCGCTACCACCGCCATGTACCCGGAAAACAGCAACCCGAAACACGCCAGCAGAAGGGCCGCCTGCGCCGCGCGCCGACCGGCGCGCACCGCTGCCCCGCTCGCCCCGACCCGCGTGCCGCGCCCGGCCACCGTCGCCACCGCGGCGAGGACCAGATAGTAAAGCCCGCCCCACACCGCTACCGGTATGCCCAGCAACTTGGCGTAGGTGCTGGTGAGCACCACGTCGCAGTTCACCACCGCATTGATGTTGCAAAAGCTGCCGAACGTTACGTCACTCGCCAGTTGGCGGTGCAGTCCGTAGATCGCTGCGCTGACCGCAACACCTGCCAACGCCAACGCTACCGTGGCGAGCGCAAAAGCCGGCGCGCGATTCGACCGTTGCATGGCGGCGGATTCTACGTGGTTCACTCGCCGTTGTCAGCCCCAGACCCGGCGCGATGTTGAGCGTCGGGGTTTTGCATGCTACTCGT
>JBGOUW010000472.1:0-4022 GCA_041477755.1 Binatia bacterium | reverse complement strand
CCCAAGCGGATGTGGTAGTCGTCCTGCAGACCGTTGCCCAGCCACTCGGGGCCGACGATGGCGAGGTTCAGGTCCGAGACGATCACGTGTTTCGATGCGACATCGGTCGGGATCAAGTCGTTGATCTGCCGGATGTAGACGTCGACTTCACCGGCGGCGAGTGAATCGAAGGAGAACTGCGAAGTGCCGGAGTCGAGCTGATTGATCATGCCGATGCGACAATCGGCGTCGCCGCCATCGACCAAGCCGCCCACCACCACGCCCGGCACCGGCGGGGTCGTGGTCGTCGGTTTGGCGCACACGTACGGCGTCAGGTACGGCCGGTTGCCGGCGCGGGTGTTGTACCGCAGCTCTTGGACGGTCACGAGGTGGCGCAGATTCTTGTCGGTCACGCCGATCTCGACGACGAACTGATCATCGGGATCCAGGCTGCCATGGCGACCCTTCAGGTCGCTGATCTGGAACGCACCTTTGGCGACGTCGAGCGAACGATGTCCGGTATGGAAATACGAGGTGCCGATTTCAAAGGCTTCGAGGGCGCACTCACCCATCTGTCCCTCGACGCCTTGAATCCAGAACTTCGCATTGCGGCGGTCTTGGTCGACCGGCAGATCGATGTAGTTGGCGCCGTTCTGATTCTCTTGCGCCGAAACTTCACAGCGCCCGATGCTAGCGTCGGCGACCTTCACGCGGATGAGCAGACTAGCTGGGGCTTTGCGACCCAGAGTCAGCGAGGCATCGTCCTCCAAGCCGGCACCGATCAGGTCTGGTGCGTGCAGCCGGATGTTGCTGGCGTTGATGTCCACGCAAACCTTCTGTCCGTCGAAGCCAATCGCCGATACGGTGACGCACACCTGCGGTTCCGCCTTCGGCTTGAGCGCGAAGGCGCGCGTCTCGTCAGTCAGAGTCGCGACGCTGTCCTTGCGACAATTGGGTTCGCCAACAACTGATACGCCGCCAAGGACTTCGCCCTTCGTCGTATCATCGACGCAGGCTTTCACGTCCGTGGCCGCAGTCACGAACTGCTGTTCGAAACGATCCG
Organism: Binatia bacterium; assembly: GCA_041477755.1. GTDB lineage: Bacteria > Desulfobacterota > Binatia > HRBIN30 > JACQVA1 > JACOST01. Next base: position 2,980 of record JBGOUW010000472.1, on the reverse strand, counting down.
GGTTGTCCGGATGGCGCGCGCCGGTCTGGACGACAAACGGATCGGGATCATCGAACGTGGAGACCTCACGGTCGAGGCGCACGATGCGCAGTGCTGGCGGTACGACCTGCACATCCGCTTCGGCGGGTTCGCTGCCCGACGCGGTCGCACTGAGGTGACACAGATGATCCGGATCGGCGGCCACACCTTTGAGCGCAAAGTCGCCGCGACGTTTACCGTCCAGCACCGTCACAACCAACTGCGTGCCATCGGGAACGGAGGTGCCCCCGACGAGCGTGCAGACGTAGTCGGGTTTGGCAGTGAGCGTCACTTGCGTGTTGCCGGCTGGAGCCGGCCGGCCCAGTTCGACGTTGTAGGTATCCTGCAGGGTGGCGCCGAGAACATCGGCGACGTTGATGGCGAGAGCGGTGAGGCTCACTCGCACCGTCACCTTGGTCTCGATCACATCAGTGCTGGTTGCGGTCACGTCAGTGGTGTTGTCATCGTTGGCATCTTCGTCGACCGGGTCAAACTGGAAATCCGGCGTCGCGCTTTCGGTCACCGGAATGTACGAGTCCGCACAGGCGCCCGTTGCCGCGCTTTCGGGATCGACGATTTTGCCCACAGCCGCCTTGCTGCTGCATACCTGCACGAACTTACCCGGCGACGCGACGCCGGGGTACACCAACTGCGGTTCCACGATGCCGTGGCGGTTGTCGTGATTGAAATCGCGCGGCACCAAGTTGGGATTCGCCGGACCGATCTCGACGAAGAACGGCCGGTTGCGCGCCTGCACGCTGATCTTGGCCGGCAGGTGGCGCAGCTTGAGACGCGGCTGGACGACGACGATCTGGCGGTCGACCGGGGAGAACCCATTGCCGTAGGCGCTCAACACGCACTGGCCGTAGGTCACGCCCTGGACATAGATGTCCACACTGTTCTTGCCCACCGGAATCGCGACCGCTTGCGGCGCGCTGCTGCCAACCACGTTGGCCGCTGTCGACACCAGACACGCGCCGGCCGGATCGGAGTCGATGGCGATGATGACGTTCAGACCCGACAGAACGTTCGTCTGCACTTGGTACTTGCGCTCGAGTTCTCTGCCGATGAAGTCGACACCATGAATCGGATTCGGCCCGATCAATTTCACCGCGGTCTGGCGGATGCACACGCGTTGAGAGTCACTGCCGGTTCCACCCGTCGCTGTCACTTGCGTACACCCCGCAGCGACCACCACGAACTGGAACGTCGCGGCGGAGTGTTCGGCGGCGATGTTCGCCGTCTGACAGGCCACGCCGCCGATGGTGCCGTACTGGATCTTGCTGCTGCACGCCTGCACCGGCACTGTGGCCGGAGCCCCACTGCGAACCGCCTGCACTTGACTGACACGGTTCGCTGGAATTCCCAGTTGCACGTCGAACGGATCGGGGAAATCGCCCGTGCTCTTGGTCGAGTCGAGGCCGGCAATCTGGACGCCGAAGTCGACTACCTGGCTGTCACTCTGATCGCCGATGAAATTGAGCGCAGTGGCGCGCAGGCGGCAATCCGTGTTCGCTCGCCCCTCGAGCCCTGCGACAACGAAGGCCGCACTGCGATCACCTTCGAGCACCGTCACCGTCACGCTACCAGCACCAGTCGTGAATGCATCGGCGGCAACCACGCAGTTGGCGGGCGTGTCGCTGGTGATCGTGACCGCGACGCCGTTAGTGCCGGCGACCCGGCTTAGCGCGATCGTCGCATCGTCCTGCAACCCGGCTCCAACATCCGGCACTGTGAGGATGAGGAAGTTGCTGCCGACGCGCACGTGGACGGTCGCCGCATCGGTCGGATCGTATCCATTCACTTCCCGCACGTAGACGAAGGTGTCGCCATCGTGTTCGGGATCAAAGGCGAACTCCGAAGTAGCCGAGCGTTGTTGGTAGATCGTGCCCTTGCGGCAGCGCGTCGGATCAGTGGCATCCGCCGCGCCACCGGTCACCGGCCCGACGTAGGTATCGCTGCTGCACGCCACGGGCATGACAGTGGCGACCGCGCCGGGGCGCGTGTTGAATCGCAACTCCTGCACGGCGGAGAGACGGCGATTGCGCTCATCCGGCACGCCGATCTCGACTTTGAAATGATCGGGGGAGTCCGTCGCGGCGTGGCGTGAGCGCAGCTCGGCGATCTGGAACGCCGGATTGACGACTTGGAGAGTGCGTGTGCCGATCGCATACTGAGTGTTGCCCACCGGCGTGGCGGTCAACGCACAGTCCCCGGTCGTGGCCTCGATGCCTTGCACCCAGAAGTTGCGCTCGCGTTTGTCTTGCCGAACGGTAACGGTGACGCAGTTCATGCCGTTCTCACCGCGCGTGCGCGCCACTTCACAGACCTGGCCCAACCCCTGCGGAGCGACACACACGTTCACATCCAGATCGGCCGTGGCTTCTTGACTCAGCACGAGCGTGAACTCGTCCTGCAATCCGGCACCGAGCTGCGGCGAGCCATTGCGGATGCGAATCTTGGCGGCGTTGACCTCGACGCACTCTTGAACCGAGTCGAAGCCATCCGCCGAGATGGTTACGCAGACGTCCGGCGGCGACGCCGCCAGCGGCTTGAGCGAGAACGCCTTCGTCGCGTCGGCGCCGGCGGCAATCACGGCGCTTTGGCAATTCGCTTCGCCAGTGACCGGAGCCCCGCCAGTGATGATGGCGATGCCAGGCTCATCGACGCAGGCCTTCACCGTCGTTGCCAACTGCACACCTTGGCGATCGAACTGCTTGCCGTCGAGCAGGCCGGTGCGCACTTCGAAGCGGTCCGGATCATCAAACGTCGACACCGTGTCGTCGAGGCCGACGATCTTGAACGTGGGGGTGTTCACCGTGATGTAGTCGTCGTCCGTATTGAAGCCGGTGGCGGTGGCGGTGAGATGACAGGTATCGTCATCATCGAGTGATGCGGCGACGCCGCGGACGAGGAAGTCACCCCGGCGCTCACCCTCGGCGATGGTGAACACGACCTGAGT
>JBGOUW010000033.1:0-16601 GCA_041477755.1 Binatia bacterium | reverse complement strand
CCTCTCTGCGGCTCTGCGCCCCTGCGTCTCTGCGTTGAGTTCCGATCCGAGTTGCCACGGCTCCACCCACTTGCGTTGACTTGGCGCGGACGGCTCAGTATGCGAGGGCGCTTGCGCGTTCTGCGCGCGTTCTGCGATGGCTGGCTGCATGAGAGAAGTGGAGGTGAACCGCTACCGATGGTTGTCGTTCGCTTCGTGGTGGTCGGCGGGGCTGCTGCTCGGCGTCGCGAGTTCGAGCTGGGCTGCGACCACTGTCGTGGCGACAGTCTTTCCGCTCGCCGACATCGTGCGGCAGATCGGCGGCGATCGCATCGCGGTCCACACGCTATTGCCGGCGGGCGCGAACCCGCACACGTTTGAGCCGACACCCGAACAGTTGCGTCTAATTGGAGAGGCGACGCTGGTGGTGCGGGTGGGCGCTGGACTCGACGAATGGACTGATGGTCTGCTCGGCGCACGCGCGACCCCTCCGCGGGTGCTCACCGCAGTTGACGGCGTGGCGCTGCTCGGCCCCGCCGATTCGACGCACGGCGACCCGCATGTGTGGCTCGATCCGATTTTGGTGCGCGATGAGATTGTGCCGCGACTGGTGCGCGCGCTGAGCGAAGTCGATGCCGCGGGGCAGAGGGGCTTCGAGCACGCGGGCGTGGTGTTTGCGGCGCAACTCACGCAACTCGATGGTGATATCAGCGTGGGTTTGCAATCGTTGACGCTGCGCGGATTCGTCGCCGTCCATCCGGCGTGGCGCTATTTCGCGCGCCGCTACGGACTGGACGAGATTGCCGTGGTCGAGGATTCACCCGGCAAAGAGCCGTCGGCACAGACCATCGCGGCAATCGTCCGGCGCGCCCGCGCGCAGCACGCGCGGGTCGTGCTGACCGAGCCGCAACTGAGCCGGCGCATGGCCGATTTGCTGGCCGAGGAAATCGGGGCGAGCGTGGTGACGGTCGATCCGCTCGGCGGTCCCTCGGTGGCTGGGCGGGACAGCTATCTCGCGCTGATGCGCTATAATCTGCAGGCGTTTGAACAGGCATTGCGATGAGTGAGTCCGTGACTGAATCCGTGGTCGAACTTCACGACGTGGCGGTCAGCATCGATGGGCGCCCGGTATTGTGGAACGTGTCATTTTCGCTGGCGGCGGGGCATCTGCTCGGCATCATCGGGCCGAACGGCGCCGGCAAGACCACGCTGCTGCGGGCGATCCTCGGGTTGCTGGAACCGACGCGCGGCACGGTGCGGGTGTTGGGTCGTGCGCCACGCCAGCTCGGCGCACGGGTGCACCAGATCGGTTACGTGCCGCAACGTCGCGACTTCGATCCGCGCTTCCCGGTGTCGGTGCGCGATGTGGTGATGATGGGCCGCGCGGCATCGCGTGGCTTGCTGCGCTTCACCCAACGGCTCGATTGGGAGAAGGTCGACACGGCGATTCGTCTCGTGGGCCTGGCGGGTCAAACCGATCGGCTCATCGGAGAACTGTCGGGAGGCGAGCAGCAACGCGCCTTCCTCGCGCGCGCGCTCAGCGCCGATGCGCGGCTGCTGCTGCTTGACGAAGCGACCACCGGTCTGGATCTGCCAGCGCAGCACGAGCTGTACAATCTGTTGCAGCGGTTGCGCCGCGAATTGAATCTGACGGTGATCGCAGTGTCGCACGATCTGCTGGCATTGGGTGTCCACGCTGACGAGCTGCTCTGCATCAACGGCACCGGGCATATCCACGGCAATCCGCAGACGGTGCTGCAGAGCCATCAGCTGCGTGAGGCGTATCGCTGCGAGTTCGATTTTCTTTCCGACGAAGCGCGCGAAGGGCACGGGCACGGGTCACGATGATGGCGGCCGTCGCGGAGATGCTCAGCTACGGGTTCATGCAGCGCGCGCTGGTCGCTGGCGTGCTCGTCGGTCTGCTGTGTGGCGTGCTGGCGTTCTTCGTCGTCCTTCGGCGGCTGTCGTTCATCGGTGTCGGGATCTCGCACTCGGCGTTCGGTGGCGTGGCCATCGGTGTGCTGACCGGGCTCGATCCGTTCGTATTGGCGGCGGTGGTGTGTACGCTGGTGGCGTGGGCGATCGGCTGGGTGAGCCGGCGCGGGCGATTGCATGAGGACGCGGCGATCGGGATCTTGTTTTCGTCCGTGATGGCACTAGGCGTCGCGTTGATCAGCCTGTCGCGCGACTATCAGGTGGATCTGTTCGGTTATCTGTTTGGAAACATTCTGGCGGTGGCGCCGCGCGATCTGTGGCTGTTGTTGGGCGCGACGCTGGCGGTGCTGACGGTGATTGGTGCGTTGTTCAAGCCGTTGCTGTTCGTTGCCTTCGATGAGGAAGTGGCGCGGGCGAACGGCTTGCCCGTCGATGCGTTGCAGTACCTCCTCCTCACCTGTCTCGCGCTCGCCGTGGTGGCGGCGATGCGAGTGGTGGGGATCATCCTGGTCGAAGCGTTGCTCGTGATCCCGGCGGCGATCGGGGTTCAGTTGGCGCGGCGTTACCGCGCCATGCTGGCGGTGTCGGTGCTGAGCGCAATCGGATCGGCGCTCAGCGGCCTATGTCTTTCGTATGTATTGAACGTCGCTGCCGGCGCCATGATCATCCTCGTCGCCAGCGCGCTCTTCGTTGTTGCGCTGGCGATCGGGCGCGGTCAGCGCGAGCGCTCACGCGCGGCTGTGGCCGTCGCGCCGCGCGCCGCGCTTCCGTAAGTGCCATCAGCCTGTTGAACAAGCGCGGCGTCCTTCGAGACGGCGCTTCGCGCCTCCTCAGGACGAACGGGAAAACGTTGTGGCAGAAGGGGAGAACCGCTCATGCTGAGGAGCGCCGACAGGCGCGTCTCGAAGCATGCGAGGCTTTTCAACGGGCTGCTAGCGGATCTTGCGCGACGCGACGCGAAGCGGCTTCTTCGCCGCGACCACTTTGGCTTTGGGCGCCGGGGGCGAACCCGGAATGCGCAGCACGCGACCCGCGGTGACGTGACGGGCGTTGCGGATGCCGTTCGCCTTCTGCAACGACGCCACGCTCACCCCGTGGTGCTTGGCAACGGCTGCCAGCGTATCCCCCTTACGCAGTCTGTGCGTGCGGGCAACTCCAGTGCGTGCTGCAACCGTCCGTGCTGGTACGACCTGGGCGGCGTCGTAGCGCATGCGCGCCAACGCCACTTCGACGATCTCCTTGGTCCCCTTCGGCACGCGCACTGTGTAGCCTTGTGGTGGCGTGATGCCGCGATGCAGCGCCGGGTTGAGTTCCGTGATCTCGTTGACGGACGCGTTGCTGAATTTGGCCACCATCTTCAACGACACCGAATGATTCACACGCACCAAGTCATAGTGCAGCTCCTCGTCCTGCGGTGCATCGAAGCCGTACACCTCGGGGGCGTGCGCAATCTGCACGGCCGCGAGAAACTGGGGGACAAAGTCGCGCGTTTCCGACGGCAGGTAGCCGCGCGCGCTCATCTCCCAGTAGTCGTCGGCACGCCCACGTTCGAGAATGCGCGCGATGTTCATCTCGCCGGTATTGTAGGCCGCGAGGGAGAGATGCCAGTCGCCGAATTGGGCGTAGAGGTCCTTAAAGTAGCGGGCTGCGGCGTGCGTCGATTTCACCGGGTCGCGCCGCTCATCGACGTAGCTGTCGATGCGCAAGCCGTAGCGGCGACCAGTCGCGCGGATAAATTGCCACGGTCCGACCGCGCCCGCGCGCGACACCGCGTGGGTACGAAAGCCACTCTCGATGATCGGCAGGTATGCAAGCGCACTCGGCAGATTCTCGTCGCGCAGGACGCGCTGCATCTTCGGCATGTAGCGGCCGCTACGGTCCAGCGCGCCTTGGTAGAAGCCGCGCCAGCGAGTCTGGAAGGTGTTCACAAAGCTATCGACGCGTGGATTGGAGAACTCGAACTGATCGCTCGCTCCCTTTGGTGCGGCACTGATCGGCGGACCGTAGAGTTGCGGATCGGCGATACTATAGCGCGGACGAGATATGAGTTCAGCTGATGAGGAATCGCCCCATGCGAATGGGCTGAGGCCATCGACCGCCCGTTGGGGCGAGGCGCAACCGGCCAGTTGCCAGGTTACCCCGAGGAGCAATGTCACCCCAGCCCAGTGCCGAAGTGGTGCTCCATGCGTATGATGCCGCATGGGTTCCTCCCTCCTAATTCGGTCATCCCGGGTGGGGAAGAGCACAGGCGCCCAGAGACGACAGAATCAATGATCTATGCAATCAATCCTGTCCGCCATGCTTGCGAACCGCCTCGTCGAACCCGCCCCCGATCTGGCCCACGAGCATGTACGCCGGCTCGTAACACAGCCGAGAGCGCGCAACAAGGTTCGCGCGTATTTTTTGACGCTGACCCGCTCCGGCGATCGCCGATGTCCTCGTCGCTTTCAATCTTGTCGCTTCAACTTGACAGCGCGACGGCCGACACTCAGGATGTGCCGGCCCAGTAGACGTTGCCCGGCGCTCGTCTACACTACTCGCCCCATGCGTTTCATGCGCCCGCTTCTCGTGCTGTCTCTTGTCGCCGTCGCCGGCCTCACGGTCATCGAGCTGCGCCCTTCGGCCGAGGAAACCGATGCGCCTGAGCTTTCGAAGGTGACCGACAGCGAACTGCAGACGTTCATTGGTGTGTACAGCGCCATGCAGTTGGATCACGATCTGCAGATCGAGCAGGCGGTCGAGCCGCACCACCTCACAGTGGACGAATTCCGCCAGCTCGAACGCCGCGTTCAAGCCGAACAACGGCTAGTCGACAAGGTGCGGCAGGCGCTGCTGGCGCAAGCCAACAGCCGGCCGGCGCTGGCGAGTGGCGCTGCCGACACTCCCATCGAGACGCCTATACCGGCGCCCTCGCCCACGCGACGGCCGAAGCGCAAGCGCTGATGCGCCATGCACGTCGATATCACGTGCAAGAAGTGCGGTGCCCGCAAACGAGTGGATGTGGGTGCACCCGGGGATCAATCGCTGGCGGAATTCGTGCGGTTGCTCAACGATCGGCTCATCCATCGTCCCAGCTTTGAGTGCTTCGGCGGCCACCTCGAAGTCGCCCCGCCAGTGCCGGGCTTCTGGGATGTTCACTGGGATACGTTGGGCGACTGAGGGCTGAGCGATGGCTCCCGCCGCCCGGATTGCGCTTGCAACCAGCGAGGCGCGCGGGCACACTGACCAGGGCCCCGTTGCCCGGAGGAGGACGATGGCTGACGAGCACGAGGATACGGTTTCGATCGATTCTCAAGAAGTAGTCCGCATGCTGGATGATGTCCGCAGCCGCCTGCGTATCGCGATTTGGGCGCTGCATGGCATGCACCAGGACATGACTGCCCTGACGATCGATGACCTGTCGGATATCGAGCACCTGCTCAGTGAAACCGTCGATCGCGTCCTGGCTCCGGCCAGCGAGGCGCTTACCCAAATCCTTGAGGTGAACCCCGGCGGTCCGTTGACGACGCATTGATCCGAACCGTCGTGTGGCGGTTGCCACGCGACATGCACGTCGTGAGCACAAGCGATGGCCCGGGCACCACAGGCGCTGATCGCGTTGCACAACGAAGTGGTTGCCTGCCGCGCTTGCCCGCGCCTGGTTGTGCACCGCGAACGGGTGGCGCGCGAGAAGCGCCGCCAGTTTCGCGGCTGTGCCTATTGGGGCAAGCCGCTGCCGGGGTTCGGCGATCCGTACGCCCGCGTGCTGCTGGTCGGGCTCGCGCCGGCAGCCCACGGGGGAAATCGCACCGGCCGGATGTTTACCGGCGATCGGAGCGGCGACTGGTTGTTCGCGGCACTGCACCAGGCCGGCTTCGCCAACCAAGGTGCATCGGTGAGCCGAGATGATGGGTTGCAGCTCACCGACGCCTACATTACGGCTGCGGTGCGTTGCGCCCCGCCCGACAACAAGCCCGCACGCGATGAGATCGAACGCTGTCGGGAGTTTCTGATGCGCGAATTGCGCCTGCTACCGCGGGTCGAAGTCGTTGTAGCCCTCGGCCGCATCGCGATGGATGCGTACTTGGCGGCGCGGCTGGCCAGCGGTCAGGTGGTGCCCCGTCCACGGCCGGCATTCAGCCACGCGGCGGTGTGCGATCTTGGTGAGGTGAAGCTGGTGACGTCGTATCATCCGAGTCAGCAGAACACGCTGACGGGCCGGTTGACGCGGCCGATGTTCGCGCGCGTGTTTCAGATCGTGCGGCGCTTGCTGCGAGATGGCTGCGAGATGGGCTGAAGGTACGTTGCATTCGAGCGAAGAGTTTGTCAGGGATGCGACGGATGGCGAAGGTTTGGTTTGTGCGTCGGCGAGGAGCCGAGTGGATCGCGCCCGGAGGGGCTCCGGCCCACGAGGCGCCGCTCGCCGAGCTGGTTTTCAAGCTCGATGTCGCTCCGCAACGCTGGCTCTCCTGGGAGCGGCCGGTACCAGCTGCTGAGTTGCCGCGCGAGGAGCCGACGCAGCTCAGCAAGGTGATCGTGGAAACCAACGCGGCCGATCTTGCCGGGCAAGATTCTACGACGTACAAAGTTGGATTCTACGACTCGCCGTATCCGCCAGCCGAAGCCGCCCGTCGACTGAGACGGCACGCCGCCTGAGTCGGCGGTCAGTGAGTTTGTGAGGTAGTGTGATGGCGAAGCGCATGGTGACGAATTTTTCGCGGGCGGGATTCCCGAGCTATGAACAGATCGACGAAGAGGGGCAGGCGAAGCCGTGTGTGTACGGGGTACCGTGGGTGAACCCTGACACCATTGCGACGATCCGCCGGCACGGCGCGCAGCGTAGCGATGCGAAGGGCAATCCGATCCCACAGGCGACCCCGGAGCCGCGCTAGCCCGTGACGCGGCCGCCTCGATGGCTGACGGTGCCGACCATCTCGCTGCCGACTGCGCGCGCTACTGTGTGCGCTGCGGAGGCGCCTTAGCGCCGCGCCAGCTCAAGGCCATCGAACCGCTGCGGCTGGTGTGTGAGCGCTGCGCATACGTCTACTACCCTGATCCCAAAGTCGCTGCATGCGTGATCTGCGCAGTCGACGGCAAAGTGGTCTTGCTGCGCCGAGCGATCGAGCCGAGCTATGGCCAGTGGGTGTTTCCCGGCGGTTTCCTCGATCGCGGTGAAGAACTGGAAGCTGCGGCGGCGCGCGAAGCGCACGAAGAAATCAACGTCGTGGTGCAGGTGCGGCGCCTGCTCAATGTCTACTCGTATCCCGGCCATCCGGTGGTGGTAGTCGTGTATGTTGCCGACATCATCGCGGGCGTGCCGAGCGTTGGGGATGAGTCGCTCGAAGTACGAACCTTCGCGCGTGGTGAGATTCCTTGGGGCGAGCTAGCGTTCCCCAGTACGCGTCAGGCGTTGCGTGACTACTTCGATATCTCATCCGATGAGTGATCTGCCGATACTGCGCGTTGCTACCTGGCAAGGTATTCCCGGGCTGACTCACGGATTTCTCGGTCGGCACGGGGGTGTGAGCCGCGGCGACTTTGCCAGCCTGAACCTGTCCCAGCGCACGGCTGATGAGCCCGGCGCGGTGGTCGAGAACCGCCGCCGCGTCGAGGCGCTGCTCGCGCGCGGCAGCCGGTTGGTGTCAATGGAACAAGAGCACGGCGACCGGGTCGTGGTTGTGCAGGCGCAAACCGACGTTGTCGGTCGGGCCGACGGCATGGTCACGACCAACCCCGGCGCGCTGCTGAGCGTGTTGACTGCCGACTGTGTCCCGATTCTCTTGGTGGCGCCGGGGCGGCGCATCGCGGCTGCCGTACACGCGGGTTGGCGTGGTACGCTGGCGGGTATCGTCATTCGCGCGGTGGAGCTACTCCGCCGGCGGTGCGGAGTGGCACCGGCTGAATTGGCGGCGGCCCTCGGCCCAGCGATCGGTGGGTGTTGCTATGAGGTAGACCGCGAGATCGGCGAGCGGCTGATCGCGCGATTTGAAACCCTGCCGGCCGAGGCGTGGTATACCCATGGAGCAAAGGGCATGCTCGACCTGCGCAGCGCGAATCGCTACCTGCTGCTGCAAGCCGGCATTCCCGCGGCTGCGATTCATCTCGTGGGGCCGTGCACTCGCTGTGCGATGCAGAACTACTTCTCTCACCGGGGCGCAGGGGGGCGCACCGGCCGGCAATTGAGTTACATCGGGTGGGAAATCAGAGTGGGAAATCGGAGTGTTGTAGTTCAGTGATTCTGTCCTCCCCCCTGGCAGGAGAGGGGGATGGACAGGATGAGCGAACGGCAATGGAAGCGATGGGACGCGATCACTTTCGCGACAAGCTTGCGGGGTGCGAGGGGATCGCGGTATCGGTTTCCACGGTGCGACGATTGCGGCGTGCTGCTTGGGTGAGTGCGACGCGACGACGCCAGCCCCCCAGCAACGGCGCCGCCGGGAACGCAAGGCGCAGGCCGGGCTGATGGTGCTGTGGGATGGCAGTCGGCATGACTGGCTCCAAGGGCGTGGCCCCTACCTGTCGCTGGTCGGCGCGATCGACGATGCCACCGGCGAGCTGTTGCCCGGCGCGCACTTCGTGGAGCAAGAATGCGCGGCGGGATACTTGCGGGTTGTCCAGGCGATCACGCAGAGCAAGGGCGTACCGTGGAGCATGTACATGGACCGCCATGGCGCGTTGTCGCGCAATGATGCTCACTGGAGCTTGGAGGAGGAGCTGCGCGGCAAGAGAGCGATCCAACCCAGGTGGGCCGCGTTCTGCAAAGCTTAGAGATCGAGGTGATCTTTGCGCTGTCGCCCCAAGCCAAGGGGCGGGTGGAGCGCTTGTGGGGGACGTTGCAGGACCGGCTTGTCTCCGAGCTGCGTTTGGCCAAGGCAAGCACGGTGGCCGAGGCCAACACGGTCTCAACGACAACACCGTCCGGCTCGGGGGCCAGGTGATCGATATTGCTCCTGGCCCACGCCACCGCAGTTATGCCGGCAAACCCGTCGAGGTGAATCAGTTGCTCGATGGCAGCTGGCGCGTGTACTGGCAGGACCAGCAAATCGCCACGGCGCCGGCGACCACCTTCGGCGAGTTGCGCACCCTCAAACGGCGTAAGCCCAAGGGACGCGCCACGCCGAGACTCTGACCAACAAAAACGCGCGGCGCGCGCCGCCCCCCCCCAAGAAAAACAGTTCTCCACAAGCTGGCGGATACGTCGCGTCTCCGCACGTGCGCTCCCCGCCCCACCGCGAGCTGATCGCAAGCGGATCGCACCCCTCCGCCCCTCGCTCTGAACCTCAGCTTGTGGAGAACTGCCTTCCCCACCTAAGATCCCCCCACTAGATCCCCCCACTCACCCCAGAGGGAGAGGACAGACGCGTTGACGCGGACACAGTCACTGCACTACGACAGAGTGGGAAATTGGAGTTGTCAGCGCCCGGGCGGCTTGTTAGAGTGCGGACGCGAAGGGAGCTTGCGATGAAGCGACTAGTTGCGATTCTACTCACCGCGTTGGTCCTGGCTGGTGCTGCGACTGCCGCTCGTGCGGAACTACGCCCGGCGCCGGCGGCTGACGACTACGACGACTCGCAATCGCATCCGCTGCGAGTTGTGGCGTACCTGTTGAACCCCGCGGGATTCGCCCTCGAGTGGCTGGTCTTCCGCCCTTTCCATCGATTGGTGTCGCAGCCGAGCTTGGCCCCAATGTTCGGGCATCGTGACCACAGCGACGACAGCACGATCGGCACGCGCTGACGCGTCTTCGTCACGACACCTTTTCAAGTTGCGCGAAGCGTTGGATCAGTTTCCGGCTGCCCCCGCGATCGAACAGCACAGTCACCTTGCACTGATCGCCGGTGCCTTCAAGCCAACGGATCGTTCCGTCACCGAAGTCCTTGTGACGCACTCGCGCGCCCAGCCGTAGACCATTGGTGTCACGCGGCGGGCGAGGCAGCTGCGGTCGCTGCGGAGTGTGAACTGGCCGGTCGAGTTGGGAATACGAGTAGTCGATTGTCGGCTCGTCATGGTCGCCGCGCGTGGGAATGGATGTGTCGCTACGCCGGTCGAGCAGGCGTTCAGGAATCTCCGCGAGGAAGCGAGAGGGCGGATTTTCCTGAGTGCGGCCGAAGACGTGTCGCTGGCGTGCGTGTGTCAGGTGGAGCCGCTGGCGCGCGCGGGTCATGCCAACGTAACAGAGGCGGCGTTCCTCTTCGATGGCCTCGGGAGTTTCGAGCGAGCGCTCGTGCGGAAACAGCCCCTCCTCCGCACCGATGATCAACACCATCGGGTACTCTAGCCCCTTCGAGTTGTGGAGGGTCATGAGGGTGACCCGATCAGTGGCCGTATCGAGGCCATCGAGGTCGGTGACGAGGGCCATTTGCTCGAGGAATGCGGTGAGCCCTGGCTCGGATGCGCGCGCATCGAAGTCTTCGGTAACGGTGAGTAACTCGCGGACGTTGTCGGCGCGTGACTCGGCCTCGGGCGTGCCTTCTAGGTCGAGGCGATCAAGGTAGCCGCTCTCGTCGATGACGCGGCGCAAGAGCGGGGTCACCACGGTGCGGTCGGCGGCTTGCAGCGCCTCTATGAGGGCGGCGAAGGCGGCCACGCGCGCCGCCGGCCCGGCCCCGAGCTTCGCCGCGCTGGGGTCGCGCACCACATTACACAACGGCCGGCCCAGGGTTCGGGCAGTCACCTCGAGCGTGTCGATGGTGGTGTTACCGATGCCGCGCGAGGGTGTGTTGATGATGCGCAACAGACTGATCGAATCGAGTGGGTTGGCGATCACGCGAAGATATGCGAGCAGATCTTTGACCTCCTTGCGTTCGTAAAACTTCATGCCGCCGACGACGCTGTAGGGGAGTTGCGCGCGCGCCAACTCGTCTTCGATCGCGCGCGACTGTGCGTTGGTGCGGTAGAAAACCGCGACGTCGCCGAGCCGGCCGCCGTCTGCGTGCATCTGTTCGATCTGTTCACAGACGAAGCGGGCTTCGCTGCGTTCGTCGTACGCGGTGAAGAGCGTGACCGCAGCGCCTGTACCGTTCTCGGTCCACAACGTCTTACCCTTGCGGCCGCGATTGTGGGCGATCACCGCGCCGGCGGCATCGAGGATCGTCTGCGTCGAGCGGTAGTTCTGTTCCAGGCGGATGACGTGAGCGGTTGGAAAGTCGCGCTCGAAATCGAGGATATTGCGCAGATCGGCGCCGCGCCAGCCGTAGATCGATTGGTCATCGTCACCGACCACACACACGTTGCCGTGCGCGGCGCCGAGCAGGCGGAGTAACGCGTACTGCGTTTGGTTGGTGTCCTGGAATTCGTCGACCATGAGGTAGCGAAAGCGGCGCTGGTAGGATTCGCGGAGGTCGCTGTGGGTGCGGAGCAAGTCGAGCGTGCGCAACAGCAGATCGTTAAAGTCGAGCGCGGCGTTGGCGGTCAGCAGTTCCTGGTAGCGCTGATACGCCCGCGCGACACGCTGGTTGTAGGTGTCGGTTGCGCGCTCGAGGAGCTCGCCGGCGCGCACATCGTTGTTCTTGGCACGGTCAATCATGTGCAGCACGCGAGCGGGCGGGAACAGTTGTTCGCTGAGATTCAGCTCGACGAAGACGCGGCGCATGAGCGTGCGCTGGTCCGTATCGTCGTAGATCGCGAAGTCGCGCGGCAGACCCAGCCGCTCGGCGTGGCGGCGCAGCAGCCGTGCGCAGAGCGAATGGAAGGTGGCCATCCACGGCACGGCCGCGCCCGCGAGTAGTTGCTGGACCCGCTCGCGCATCTCGCCGGCGGCCTTGTTGGTGAAAGTCACCGCGCAGATCTCATCGGGACGAACTCCCGCCGCCGCCACGAGATACGCGAAGCGATGCGTCAGCACGCGAGTCTTACCGCTGCCCGCACCGGCCAGGATCAGCAATGGGCCTTCGACGTGCAGCACGGCTTCCCGCTGCGGAGGATTGAGTGAGCCCAAGTTCATGGTGGCGGCGCACTCTACCAGTCGTCGAAGTGGGTTCAAGGGGCCCCCGGTGCGCGAGGGGTCAGCAGCGTCAGCGTTGGCCACAAGGCAGCGTTGGCCGAGGCTTGAATCGCCCCTCGCGCTGCTGTTAGCGTCGCTCCCGTGTATCAGCGCAAGGATGCCTTCTACGCACGCGCCAAGGCGGCGGGATATCGGTCGCGGGCTGCGTACAAGTTGATCGAACTCGATCAGCGTTTTCACCTCCTGCACTCGGGTGACCACGTCGTCGATCTCGGCGCGTGGCCGGGTGGATGGCTGCAGGTTGCCGCCGCGCGTGTGGGGACGCGTGGCGTGGTTGTCGGCGTCGATTTGAAACCGATCGATTCGTTGCCGCCCCCGGTCGCGTGTGTGGTGGGCGACTTGCGTGAAGGCGCGACGCTGGACGCCGTGCGGCGGCAGTGCGGTAATCGCGTTGACGTTATGCTCAGCGACATGGCCCCGAAGCTGAGCGGAGTGCGCGCAACCGATGCGGCGCGCGCTTCCGAGTTGGGTGATGTGGCAATGGCGGCGGCGGAGTCGCTTCTGCGCCCGGGTGGGCGGTTGCTGATGAAGCTTTTTCAAGGTGCTGAGACGGCCAATCGATTGCGCCGGTTGCGCGAGCGGTTCGAGTCAGTGAAGTTGACCCGTCCTGAGGCGACTCGTTCGAGCTCGGCGGAACTCTACGTTGCAGCGCTCGGGTTCCGCGCTCAGCCGCCGTCGGCGTGAGCCGCTGCAGCACTCTGCGAGCGTCGGAATTCGTACACTCTGCGTTCAACTTTGCCGTCGGCGCGGCGGCTGCGTGCACCCCTGGCGTGTGTTCGCGGTCGTGATCGAGGTGGCGTGAATCTGGCACCCAGCCCCGTCAGTCGATCACGAGTGGTTGTCGCCATGCGATGTGGGGGGAGAACTAATTGTTGACAAGGCGGACGGGCCTGATCAATACTCCCAGCGGCAACGGTAAAACTTCGTTGTCGCACAGGGGACGCTGTGCGGGCTGTTAGGATTGAGGGGGGGACCATGGCTGGTGGTGCAGACTGGAAAAAGCGGATAAGCCGCTTATTTACCGTCTCCCTATCTGACCTCAATCCGCTCAAGGGGGACGAGCAGTACGTCAGCGTCGACATCGGATCGAGCGCGATCAAGATCGTCGAAGTCCGCTCCGGCGCGGGTAGCCTGCGCGTACTGGCGGCGGGTTCGCTCCCGATGCCGAGTTCGGCCATTCAGAACAATATGGTGAGCGACCCCGCTGCGGTCGCCGAAGTTTTACGCGCGCTACTGGAAAGCAAAGGGATACGCGGCCGCAAGGCGATCACCGCCATACCCGGTCCTGCAGTCATCATCAAGCGCGTCACCCTGCCGAGTCAGACTGCCCAAGAACTTGAGAACACCATTCTCGTCGAGGCGGGCAACTTCATTCCCGAAGACCTCGAGAACGTGAATCTCGACTACCAGATCACGGACTACATCGAAGACGGCAAGCGAATGGATGTCCTATTGGTCGCCGCCAAGAAGGACATCGTGAGCAGCTACGCTGAGACGGTGCGGGCGGCGGGCCTGATGCCAGTCGTCGTGGACGTCGACTATTTCGCGTTGGAGAATATGTTCGAGCTCAACTATGAGCCACCGCCGAATCAGGTGATCGCGTTGGTGAACGTCGGGGCACGTTACTCGTCGATCAACATCCTTCGCAACGGACGGTCCACCTTTACGGGCGACGTGCCCGTGGGCGGTCGCGACATCACCGACGCACTGGTACGTGATCTCGGCGTCGAAGTCGAAGTCGCCGAGCGTCTCAAGGCGGGCGAAACGGTGGCCGGCGTCGATGCGGAACAGGTCGCGGTGGCCATGGGACCCGCCGCGGACACCCTCATTGATGAGATCCATCACGCCCTCAGTTTCTTCTGGACCGCAGCGACTGACGAAACGATCAACGAAGTGTATCTCAGTGGCGGCGCGGCCCGCATGCCTGAGCTTGGCGAGCGCCTCAGTCAGCGCATCGAAGTGCCTGTAGCCGTGGCCGATCCGTTGGCGCGCGTGACGCTTAGCCCCACGCTCGAAGCGAGCGGCCTTCGTCAGCAGGGACCAGACTTTGCCGTGGCGATGGGCCTCGCAGTGCGGCGGCCGGACGACAAATGATTCACGTCAACCTCCTGCCGCTGAAGGAAACCCAACGCGCGCTGGGGGAGCGCCAGCAGACCTCCCTGGCGCTGCTTAGCCTCAGTGTCGCTCTGCTCATCATGGTCGTTCCGTACGTCCTGCAGGGCCGCCGGCTGACGCACCTCGATGAAGAGATCGACGGAGTGCATAAGGAACTGCAGCAACTCAGCGAGCAGACGCGCGAGGCGAAAGACCTCGACAAAAAGAAGAACGAATTGCTGGCGAAGCTCAAGGTAATTGACGACCTCAACCAAAAGCGCGTCGGCCCACTCCACGTCCTGGAAGGTCTGAGCGCCTCATCGCCCGAGAAGCTGTGGTTGGTAGAATTCAATGAGTCGAAAGGTGTCGCGCAACTGACCGGAATGGCGCTCGACAACCAGACCATCGCCTTGTTCCTGCGCCAACTCGGGCAGTCCCCATACTTCGTCAATGTTGACTTGGTCGAGGCGAGTCAGAGCCAACCGTCGACTGGGGCCGACCCCTCGGCGTCTGGGTTCAAGAAGTTCATCATCAAAACCGGCATCGACTACTTCGGTCGGGCGGGCAAGCCTGAGGCGCCTGCCAACAGGGCGGCGGCACCCGGGAATGCGCCCGCAGCACCTGGAAAGCAGCCATGAACCAACTCCTCGCGCAAATTTTTGAACTGCCCGCGCGCCAGCGGGTATTGCTCCTGGTTGGTGCTGTGGGGCTGCTCTTCTTGGTCTACGCCTGGTGGTTGTACTGGCCGCGCGCCGACGAAATCGCCTCGAAGGAAACCCAACTCGAAGAGATGACCAAGGAGCGTAACCGCAAGGCCGCGCTCGCAGCGAATCTGGTCGTTGCGCGCAAAACTGTTGCTGACCTCAACGCGGCGCTCAAGCAGGCCGTACAACAGTTGCCTGATACCAAGGAAATCCCCGATCTGCTCAGCAACATCTCGTCGGTCGGTCGGGAAGCCGGCCTCGAAATCATGCAGTTCCGCCAGAAGGAAGAACAGCCGATCGACTTCTATGCCGAAGTGCCCGTGGAGATCGCGGTGAAGGGGGGCTACCGCCAGATCGCGTCCTTCTTTGACCAGGTCAGCCGCCTCACCCGCATCGTTAACATGTCTGGCATCGTCATGAAGACGCCGTCGAAAATCGAACGCGATCAAGTGATTCTCGACACCTTCTGCACCGCCACGACGTTCCGTTTTCTCGATGAAGCCGAGCGCGAGCGCATCGCGAAGGAACGCGAGAAAAAGGCCAAGTGATGATGCGCTGGGTTACGGCGACCGTTGTAACGCTGAGTCTGACGCGGATCGTGTCCGCGCAGGCTCCAACGCCTGAGGCGATGGAGGAAGCGAAATTTGCCCCGCGCCCAATGCCGACGCCCGGCGCGCTCGACTTTCCCGCCCTGCGTGACCCCTTCAGGCCATTCATTCTCGACTTGCGTGAGACCGGCAAGCTCAGTGAGCCGCAGACTCCGTTGCAGCGATACGATCTCGGCCAGCTGACTGTGGTTGGCATCCTGTGGGAAGTCAGTCTGCCACGAGCCATGGTCGAGGACAGTATTGGGATGGGCTACATCGTTACTGTCGGTACGCCCATTGGCCGGCGTAGCGGGGTGGTGAAAGCCATCGAACCGGATCGTGTGGTGGTCGACGAGCGCGTGATTGATTTCTACGGCCAAGAGCAGGTCGCGGAGGTGGTGATGGAGCTGCCGAGCGACAAGGGAAACAAGCCTATGGGGCGGGAGTGACCATGATGCGAGGCGGACGCTCAATACACGTTGTCTTGGCAGGGTGGCTGTGCGCGCTCGCGGCCGGTGGGTGCGCGCGCTCCCCGGTCATCGAAACGATCCAAACCTCAGAAGCGACGACAGCCGCTCATCCCGGTGAGGTGTTGGGCGAGGCCATCCCGCCGGCGCCCGCTGCAGGAGCAGGCGCACCGATCGGCATCGCCGTGCGCGAAATCAAGGTAATCGAAGACAACGGCCAACGCGGCGTTTTCGCCAAGCTCAGTCGACCACCGGGTACCCTCAATCACTTCGCCCTCGAAAATCCCCCACGCGTGGTGATCGACATCGTCGGCGCGGCCGGCATGGTCACCGACGCGCAGCGATTTCCGGTGACGGATGCCTTGGTGGAACAAATTCGCCTCGCCCAACATGAAGGGAATCTGCGACTCACAATTGAATTGCGCGGCAAATCCGTACCGGCGTACACGGTCAACGACCTCAACGACACGGTGATCGCCTTCCTCGGTGAGCCGCAAGGCAATGCCGAGCCCGTACGCGAACAGGTCGTCTTCAGTCAGCGCGCTGCCGAAGTTGCGGCCGCCTCGGTTAGTGAGCCGCACGCCGCTTCGAAGCCGGCTTCCAAGCCGGCCACTATGCGGGTCGCGGATGCCGAGGCACCATCTGGATCGAGTGACCCGCTCGAACGACTCGCCCAGCCCCGCAGCTACAGCGGCCCACACGTGTCGCTGGATCTTAAGGACGCCGATGTCCACAACGTGCTCCGGCTGCTCGCGGAAGTCAGCAAGCTGAACATCGTGGCTACTGAAGATGTGCGAGGCAAGGTGACCTTGCGGCTTTTCGATGTGCCGTGGGACCAGGCGCTCGACATTGT